>CASQEL010000025.1 GCA_949427775.1 uncultured Desulfovibrionaceae bacterium | reverse complement strand
CGAAGGGGTGCCGGGGGCGGCGACTGCGAAGCACGCCGCATGGAGGGCGGGGAGCGAGGGAGTGAGGCTGCAGGCCCGCATGCCGGCGGGACAGGTCGCATCTTCCTCCTGCCGGTCAGAGGCCCTTGCTGCCCCGCCGGGGGAACAGGAGAAGGCGGAAGCCTGCTGCCCGGTGAAGTTCGCGGGCGAGACTTGCGCTCCAGCGTATTGCATGGGTATTTTTCAGTGGGCGCCAGGGAGGCGGACGCCATGACGACAACGTTTGATTCCCTCAGCTATTCCAGAAGCTGAAAGCCGCCGGAGTGCCGGAAGAACAGGCTCAGGTGCAGTCCGACGCATTCCGGGGTGTTACAGCGATTCAGGAAGAGAATGTCAGAAAAGAACCGGCTACAAAGATGGATATTGTTCAAGCGGAAATGAGCATTAAAACTGAGCTTGTTGAAAGGATAGAGAACAGCAAGTATGAAGTTCTCAAGTGGACTATCACGACTGTTGTTGCCCAGACGGCGCTTATTGTGGCCGTTATCGCTTTCCTCAAGTGATTTCACGGCAAGCCGGGCGAATAAGGCACGGGAAAAGGCTCTGCGGAAACGGGGGGCCTTTTTTGTTGCCGGGGGAATCCGCGTCTTGAGCCTTCAGTCGCTGATGTTTTGAGAGTGTGCCGGAGCTTGCAGCAAAGAGCCGTTCGTGGCTTGCCACCGGGCATCAATGCCGACCTTTTCCCCATATTCCGCAAGGAGTATGCGAAAAATCTCCGTCACGACACCAGCCGTGTTCCATCGCTGAAAATGTTCATGGACAGCACTTTTTGAACCATAACAGGCGGGGAGCACAATAATCAAAAGCGTGTATCCTCATAGGTGTCAACTGGTTCTGAGTAAACTTGCCGGTCCTGTATGCCTCAACTGCCTTGAGCCCGAGTTCTTTACTTGCGATCGCCATGAATCCGGTTTAGAGGGTTCTTTCCCGCTGCATCCCCGGATGTGTCTTTCTCGGACATTCCGACGGCACGGTAGACAGTCGAAGACAGTTTTCTTTTGACAATTATCAAACGCGCCGTAAAACTTCTCCATTCATGGGGAGAGGATATACGGCGCGCCGTGACCGGAATTTTTGCCTTTCCGCCTTTTGTATGCTAACAGGTGACGCGGCGGCAGGGTCTGCCGTGTCAGCCTGTGGAGAGATAGTGAGATTTGGGGGAAGAGCCGGTTGGTTCGTCTCTGTAACATTGCCCACGCGGGAATGTTTGCGGTGAGAACCGGGCCGTGTTCCTCCGGGCAGTCTCGGTAAAGCGGGAACCCGCTCAGGGGGGCAATCGCAAGAGTGCTCCCGCCGTGAATCTCCCGACTTCAGGCGGGGGAGGATGTCAGGTAAGTTCCGCCGGAATAAAAGCCTGTCCGCATGGCTACGGGAGTCTTTCCCGAAGTATATTTTTTCTGTCGCACTGTGTTCGCGTCTGTGCGGGCATGAGGTCGCGTCCGGGATCGTGCCGCAGATGGTTCCCTACATACACAGATGTCGCAAGGAGTTTGCATGTCCATCATTCCTCAGAGTCCTCCGCCAGGACGGCAGGATTCCACAGCGTTGTTGAGCGAGCTGCAATCGGAAGTTTCCACGGAAGCCGCGCCGCTTCTGGATTTTATCCTTAAACATGCCGGAAAGATAGCGGCCGTGGTGGCGTTGTTTGCCCTGGTGTTGGCCGGGACAGCCGGGTATAACTGGTATGCTTCGCGCGCGGCGGATCAGGCCCGGCTGGAACTGGCTCGCCTGGTTATCGCCACGCAGGGACAGGACAAGGTCAAGGCTCTGGAATCCTTTGCCGCCGATGCGCCGCGGGCCGTGTCGGCCGCCGCATTGTTGGCGCTGGGCGACGCCGCGCTGGAAGTCAAGGATTACGACAAGGCCGCCGCGGCCTTCGGCCGTCTGGCCGAGGCGGACAAGGACGGAGCTTTGGGATTGCTGGCCGCGTACAATCAGGGAGAAGTGCTGAACCGTGCGGGCAAGTACGTCGAAGCGCTGGCTGTTTTTGAAAAATTGGAGAATCAGATGCCGGAAGCGGCGCGCAATACGGTACGTGGCGTGTTGGCCCAGACCGCTGTTCAGGCGGGCCGATCCGAGCGCGCCCGCACGGCATTTGACGCTCTGGCTGCGTCGTCCGCCGGGCCGGAGGCGGAATATTTCCGTTTCCGCGCGCAACAGCTTGCGGTTCCGGCCGGCAAATAGGGTATGGCGCCTTGAAAGGGCGATTCGTCGGCGAACCTCCGTGTTTTTTGCGCCCTTGGCCGGAGCTACGGAAACGCGGCATGTCTACGCAATATTCTTGAGGAAACGCTGACTGATGACGTTTTCCGACAGATCCGGATCAATAAATTCAAAATGTTGAATGTAAAAATTGTGGAAAGACGGCCTGTAATCAGCGTTTCCTTAAAAATTGTTCCGCAAAAACGGCTGTTCCGGCAAAGGAGTCGGAGCGGTCTTTTCTGAGGCGGGACCGCAAGAGGCGTTAGGTTGTTGCGCCGTTTGTCAAATCAATGTTCCCCCTGTGGGGGGAGGTTTCAGACCAGAAAGGAATTTTCCATGAGCCATCCGCTCCTGACCGCCGTTCCCGGAGAGCGGCATCTGATGCTCGGCAATGAGGCCATTGTCCGAGGAGCGCTGGAGGCAGGCATCAATTTTGTGACCTGCTATCCCGGCACGCCGTCTTCCGAAGTGCCTGACACCTTCCGTCGTCTGGGCGGAGCCGACGGGCGCTACCGCCTGGAATATTCCGTCAATGAGAAGGTCGCGGTGGAAGTGGCGGCGGGCGCGTCGCTGGCCGGCGCCATGAGCCTGGTCACGATGAAACACGTGGGCGTCAATGTGGCCGCCGATCCGTTGCTGACCATGACGTATGTGGGCTTGCCCGGCGGCCTGGTGATGCTCTCGGCCGACGATCCCGGGTGTCATTCCAGCCAGAACGAGCAGGATAACCGCCATTATGCCCGTTTTGCCGGACTGCCCTGCTTTGAGCCGGCCACGGCGCAGGAAGCCAAGGATATGACCCGCGACGCCTTGCTGCTGGCCCGCGATCTGGAGCAGCCCGTACTGTTGCGCACCACCACGCGTCTGAATCATCTGCGCGGCCCGGTGGAAACCGGCCCGTTGCCGGAACCGGCCGCCCGAGTGAAGATCGCCAAAAATCCGCAACGCTTCGTGCCTGTGCCCGCTGTGGCCCGCGGTCGCCATCAGGCGCTGGAGCGTGCGCTGGCCCAGGCCCGTTCCCGTGCCGAGCAGTCTCCCTGGAACCGCATGCGCGGCAAGGGGCGGCTGGGCGTCATCGGCAGCGGCATCGCCCGCGCGTATCTGGCTGACGCCCTGTACGCGGGCGGTTGGGAAGATCGGGTGCGTGTGCTGGATCTGGGCATGACCTGGCCGTTGCCCGAAGAAATGCTTTCCGAATTTTTATCAAGCTGCGATCGGGTGCTGGTGCTGGAAGAGGGGGCTCCCCTGTTGGAGCGCGATCTCCGCGCCCTGGCCCAGCACCGGGCCATTCCCGTGTCCATCGAAGGCAAGGGGGACATACTGACGCTGTACGGCGAGTATTCGACCTCCGCCGTCATGCGGGCGCTGGCGGCCTTTATGGGCGAAACGGCATCGTTGCCGGAGGCGCCGGTCGCCGCGACGGAAAATCTGCCCGGTCGCCCGCCGAACCTCTGCGCCGGGTGCTCCCATCGAGCCGTGTACTATGCCGTCCGCAAGACATTCGGCGACGACGCCTTCTATTCCAGCGACATCGGCTGTTATACGCTGGGTATGCTGCCGCCGCTGCGCATGGCCGACTTTCTGGTGTGCATGGGCTCGTCGGTGTCGGCCGGGAGCGGTTTCGCCATGGCGGCGGACAAGCCCGTGGTGGCCTTTATCGGGGATTCGACCTTTTTCCATTCCGGTATGACCGGTCTGGCCAACGCGGTGTTCAACCGGCACGATCTGCTGATAATCGTGCTGGACAACGGCACTACGGCCATGACCGGACATCAGCCCAATCCGGGGATGCTTCAGGACGTGCTGGGCGAAAGCGCCGTGCACCTGGACATCGAGTCCGTGGTGCGCGGCCTGGGCGTGACCGAGGTGACCAAAGTCAAGGCCTATAACCTGCGCAACCTGCTCAAGGCGTTGGAAGATATGAAGGCGAAGTCCGGCGTGCGGGTGATCATTGCCGAAGAGCCCTGCGTGCTGTACGCGCGGCGCACCCTGAAAAAAGTGTCGCCGCAGATCGCCACGGTGGCGGAGCAGGGAGCCGAGGCGCGGCGCTGTCTGGAAGAACTGGCCTGTCCGGCTTTCACCCGCGACGGCGACGTCGTGGGCGTGGACGAAACCTTGTGCGCGGGCTGTATGGTCTGCCTCCAGGTGGCTCCCGGAGTTTTCAGGGCCCGGAAGAGGGGAGAGTAAGATGAGTGAGCGAATCCGCATTTATATGACCGGGGTGGGAGGACAGGGAACCCTGACCGCCACCACGCTGTTGGCGCGCACCGCTCTGGATCAGGGGCTGGATGTGGTGGCCGGTGAGGTGCACGGCATGGCGCAACGCGGCGGTGTGGTGGAATCCGTCGTGCTGCTGGGCGGTTGGCTGTCGCCAAAGCTGGGGCACGGCGAGGCGGATGTGATCATGGGCTTCGAGCCGCTGGAAACGCTGCGGGCGCTGCCGTATCTGGCTCCCGGCGGTGTGATTTTCTCCAGCGTCGATCCCCTGCCCCCCTTGGGCGTGTCTCTGGGACGGGACGCGTATCCGGCCCAGGAGGACATCAACGCCCGCGTCGCCGCCGCGGCGGCCAAATACCGGCATTTGCCCTGCCGCGCGCTGGGACGGGAGGCGGGATCGGTGCAGAGCGGCAATACCGTGCTGTTGGGGGCCGTTTGCGCCTCCGGCGTGCTGCCTTTCGGGCCGGAAGCGCTGGAAGCGGCCATCCGTCGGCATCTGCCCCCCAGGCTGGTGGACGTCAACCTTAGAGCCGCGGCCCTGGGCGCGGATGCGGTGCGCAGCGCGTGAGCATGACGCCTTCGGGCGAGAGCCTTGACGTTTATTTGGAAACGCTGCGGCGCATCGTGAACACGTTGGGGCCGCAGCGTTCCTTTCACTCCTCTCTGCGCGGACTGCTGCGAACGCTGGCGGAACGGCACGCGTTCCTGCGGCCCCATCTGGTGATCTATGATCCCGAGGCCCGCACGTTGCGCCTGTGCCTCGCGGATACGCCGCCCACGGACGAAGGCGTGGTCTATCAGCCGGGCGTGGGCATTACCGGCCAGGTTTTTACGCTGGGGCGGCCGGTCATCGTGGAGCGCATCAGCGACAACGCCCTGTTCCAGAATAAATTCTTTATCCGCACGCGGGAAGAAACAGCCGCGCTGGCCTTTCTCAGCGTGCCCGTATTCGGACACGGCGAAGAGCCTTCCGACGGGCTGGAAGTGCTCGGCGTGCTGAGCGTGGATACGCCTGTGGCGCCGCGCGCCGTGTTGGAGACGCGCTGCCGCTTTCTGGAAGTGGTCGCCGGTCTGATCGGTCAGCAGGTTTCGTACCTCCAGCGGGAAATGACCCGCCGGGTGGACGGGATGCCCGGCGCGGAGACACGGGAAACCGACGCGGCGTCGGCCGTGGTGGCTGTTTCCAAGAGTATGCGCCGGATCGTGCGTCAGGTGACGCAGGTGGCGGCTTCCCGCGTGAGTGTGCTGCTGCGGGGCGAACCGGGGGTCGGCAAGGAGTTGCTGGCCGAGCTGTTGCACAAAGCCGGACCGCGCCGGGAAATGCCCCTGGTGCGCGTCAATTGCGCGGCTCTGCCCGGCGGTTCCGCCCTGGATGCCGAGCTTTTCGGCGTGCAGAAAGGCGCGGCGCCCGATGCCCTGCAAACCCGCAAGGGGCTGCTGGAAACCGCGCACAGGGGCACATTGTGTCTGAGCGGCGTGGAAGCGTTGCCGGACGCGGTGCAAATACGCCTGCTGCGGGTCATGCAGGAGGAGCTCTTGCGTGTGGGCGGCAGCCGTCCGGTGGCCGTGGATGTGCGGATAGTCTGCACGACCCCGCACGCCCCGGAAGTTCTGCTGGAGCGGGGCGTACGGCGCGATCTGCTGCAACGCCTTTCCGGGCTGGTCGTCGACATTCCCCCGTTGCGGGAACATATCGAAGACATCCTTCCCCTTGCGGAGCATTTTCTGCAGCACGCGGCCGCCGCGCAGAACAAGAGCATTCGACGGATTTCCACTCCGGCGATAGATCTGTTGCAACGCCACGCCTGGCCGGGTAATGTCCGCGAACTGCGAAACTGCCTGGAGCGCGCCGTAACTGCCTGCGAGGAGGACACCCTGCGGGCCTGGCATCTTCCTCCCTCGTTTCAGGCCGGGAATGCCTCTGCGGCTGACGGCGTCGGCTTTGCCGAAGCCGTCGCCCGCTTCGAGCAGGAACTGCTGGCGGATGCGCTGCAGAAGACGCGCGGCAATATGCTGGAAGCCTCACGCCTGTTGGACGCCAGCTACCGAATCATCAACTACAAAGTAAAAAAATACGGCCTGGACCCGAAAAAATTCGCAGTCCGGCAGCCGTAATCCCGAGTATTCCCCGTGCGACGCATTCTCCGCCGCGCTCCGACGATGTTCCCCAATCAGACGTATCAGCGTTTCCCCTACCTCGCATGGTACAAGGGGCTTGCTCAGGCGTCCCTGCATGCTCGCGGCCAGGCTCTTTTTCCGAATCTTTTTCGATGGCGTCGGCGATCCGGAAATAAGGGACATGTGAATGTACCGCGGGTCCAGGCACAGTCTGCGGATGGTTTTCAGAGGGGTATGCGGAACAGCTCGACGAATCATCCACTATCTTAAATATAACATATTGAAAAATTAGTTTATTTTGTTATCGACTCCAGTTCAGGATATTTACAGACATGCCCTGATTCGGTAATTTATAAGAAAGGTATGTTATGGAAAATCTGTCCAGGCAGGACGATATTTGTAACTTGGTTATTTCCTTTTAAAAGGAGTATTTTTATGACAGCCGTACACGAGAAAAAAAACAGAAAAAATGAAATGCATTCGCAGAGGCGAAAAATACTTGCGGGGATGGCTGCTTTGGGAGTCACAACGTATGTCGCGCCTCTATTTCTCTGCGTTAATGAAGCTGACGCCGCTAGACCTTCAAGAAAAAGTAGGCCATCTTATCGGAGCAGGCCTTCAAGACCGAGCAGGCCATCTTATCGGAGCAGGCCCTCACACCGAAGCAGACCGTCAAGACCAAGCAGACCATCAAGACCAAGCAGGCCCTCATACCGAAGCAGACCATCAAGAGGACCGTTTTTTCCTCTCTAGAGCAGATTCACTTTGACTTTTTACAAAGTTAAAGGTGAAGACACGCTCGCTCCGGCATGTAACAGCGCAAATAAATTGCGCTTATGCCTTCGCGGCGGCCGCCTGCTCCCGCAGTCGGCAGAGCATTTTCGACCTGAAAATGCTCTAACTCGCGTAGGTAGCGAGGAAGGAGGGGGCAGGGATTAGGCTTTGCCATGCTGAAAGGTTATGACATTGTGATTGAAGGCTATCCCGGACTTCTGATGCGCCTTGATTCGTGCGACGAACTCCTTGTGCCGATACAGAAGTTTTTCGGGACATGGCCGTTTAACATCGGCTTGGCCTGCCCTTCCAATATTCCTTTGCTCACTGTCAGCCGCGCGTCACCCGAAGGGTATATTGTCAATGCTCCGTGGTTGGTTTGTCCTGTCAGGGAAGTCAGTGTAACGTGCCTTTTGTGCAGCTTGTCCATTGAGCTGATCATGGCTGTCTGCCGTAGTGTTCCTTCTCTGCTGCACATGCATGCCGCTGCCGCACAGCTTCCCGATGGCGTCTGTTTGTTTCTCGGCAACAATCATGCGGGCAAAAGCAGCCTGATTACGCGTTTGATGGCAGAGGGGTGTGTTGGCTTTGGTGATGATCTGGTGGGCATCATTTCTGATAATGAAGTATTTTCCTTTGGTATACCACCTCGCCTGAGGCTTCCTCTTCCACCGTCTCTCCCTCTTCGTACGTTTGTTCATGACCATACCGGTGAAACAGACGGACACTATAAATATCTTGCACCAGGGTTGCCTGTACTCGCGCAGTTTGGAACTCGAAGAAAGATCGCGGCATGTATTTTCCTTCGCCGCCGGACAGGGGGAAAAACGGTGTTACGGAACTGTACCCCCGATTCGCGCAAGTTACTCTCCCATTGTGTTCTGTATCGAGGGACAGCCGGGGCCGCTCTTGAGGCTATGCAGTCTCTTTCATCGTCAGTTCCCTGTTTTGAATTGGAATATGCCGACCTTGACAGCGCTGCTGAATTACTGCATTCGCAATACCTTGCCGATATGTCTGCTCCGGCGCACCAGTCCATAGCCATCCAATCGACTCATCCGCACAGATTTTCAAGACAGTGTATTCTTCTCTCTACGCTTTACAGGCGGAAAGATGAAATTATCCTTGTTTCAGGAGAAGATGGGGGGTATTTGCTAAATGAAGAGGAAGGTTCGATCTTTCACCTGAACAGAATGGGAGAGGGAATATGGCGAATGCTGGAATATCCTCTCAGCGGCGCCGAGGTAGTTGATTTGCTCCGGGAAATATTTCCGGAAATACTGCCTGAAGTTATTGAGCAGGATGTAGCGCAATTATTCCAACAACTTCAAATGTCCGGTCTTATTGAACCATGTCTTGCCCCTTAGGGTCAGCGCTCAGTAATCCGCCTGCTGCAAAGCCGTCTTTTTCCGTCCGCGAAGTTGCAAGGCTAACATTGCCCTTGTGGCATTTCAATACAGCTTCGCCCCATGTGTGCCTTCACCTTGCAGGCCGAAAAAAATCGGCTTTTCGCGGACGGCGTTTTACTGAGGGCTGACCCTAGAGGCCGCTCCTCAGAGACGGCATTCCGGATCATGCGTACAAGAAAATGTGCTCTCGTGAAAGCAGCTTGACTACAAGCTGTCTTTCTGTGTTGTCCAACATGGGGCAACGGCCACGATAATAGGTTAAAGTCCCTTGCTAACCTCATATGCCTGCTGTGATTTTGATGGGATGACTTTCTTGTATTTTTCGCATACTATTTCCGAATTCCTCCGCATATATAACATTTCAACCTGTTGAAACATTGCAAAACTTCCGTCCGCTTTTGTTGCGGGTAGCCTCGTTCTGTCGGGATATTTTTTGTTGACATCCTCCCCTCCCTAAACGGAGGGGATTCCCAGCGGAGGCAATCTTGCGATTGCAACCCTGAGCGGGTTCCTGCTTCCACGAGACTGCCCAGAGGAACAAGGCTTGGTTTTCGCCGCAAACATTCCCACGTGGGGAATTTTACGGGTTCGAACCAACCACCTGTTCCCCCAGGTCTCACTGTCTCTCCGCAGGCTGACACGGCATGCCCTGCCGCCGTGTCACCTGCTAGCACACAAAAGGCAGAAAGGCAAAAATTCCAGTCAAGGCGCGCCTTATATCCTCCCCTGAAGGGAGAGGTTTTACGGCGCGTTAGATAAAACAATGTCTTTTCGGCCGGCGACGGAGGACTGGACAAGCTCGGCAGGGACGTGTATAATGGCTTCACCGATAAACTATATTACTATACCTTGATATGCAGATACTAAAAACTCCTCAAGATATTCAGTCCCAGTGCCGGAAATGGCGCGACGACGGCGCAAGCGTGGCCCTGGTGCCCACCATGGGGTACTATCATGCCGGGCATATGGATTTGATGCGCCATGCGCGCACTCTGGCCGACAAGCTGGTGGTAAGCCTTTTCGTCAACCCCGCGCAGTTCGGTCCGGGAGAAGACCTTGCCGCATACCCGCGCGATTCGGAACGGGACGCGGCCATTGCCCGCGACTTGGGAGTGGACGCCCTGTTTACGCCGACGCCCGAGGTCATGTACGCTCCGGATCACGCGACCTGGGTCGCGGTGCCGGATTTGGCGCGAGGACTGTGCGGCGCGGCGCGTCCCGTGCATTTTCGGGGCGTGTGCACCGTGGTCCTCAAGCTGTTCATGCTGACTTCTCCCGATGTGGCCGTATTCGGCCGGAAGGACTGGCAGCAGTTGGCGATTATCCGGCGCATGGCGCGCGACCTCAATCTGCCCGTGCGTATTGAAGGACGTCCCACGGTGCGGGAAGAAGACGGACTGGCCCTCAGTTCGCGCAACGTGTACATGACGCCCGAAGAGCGCGCCCAGGCTCCCGAAATCCGAAACGGTCTGTTGCTGGCGCGGGAAATGGTCCGCCGGGGGGAACGCCGTGTTCCTTTGTTGACGCAGGCGGTGCTGCACCGTTGGGCGGAGCATCTGCCGTTGGGACGGCCGGACTATCTTTCCGTCGTGCATCCCGAGTCTCTGGAACCGCTGGATGCCGTCGGCGATGCCGCGTTGATGGCCTGCGCTGTGCGCATGGGCAAAGCCCGGCTGATAGACAATATTCTTCTCACCGCATAACGAACAACACACCCCCGCAGGAGGTTTTCCCTATGCAGCCCGAAAAAGGCAGATATTTTTTCACATCCGAGTCCGTGACTGAAGGACACCCCGACAAAGTGGCCGACCAGATTTCCGACGCCGTGCTGGACACGCTGCTGGCCCAGGATCCGGATTCCCATGTCGCCTGCGAAACTCTGGTGACCACGGGCATGGCCGTCATCGCCGGAGAAATCAGCACGCGCGGGTATGCCGACCTGCCTTCGGTTGTGCGTGAAACCATCCGCGAAATCGGGTACAACAGCTCGGAGATGGGCTTCGACTGGCAGACCTGCGCCGTCATTTCTTCCATCGACAAGCAGTCGCCGGATATCGCGCAGGGGGTTCTCCGCACCGCCCCCGAAGATCAGGGCGCGGGCGACCAGGGCATGATGTTCGGCTTTGCCTGCGACGAAACCGCCACGCTTATGCCCGCCCCTATCTACTGGGCGCATCAGCTCTCCCAGCAACTGACCCGCGTGCGCAAGGGCGGCATTGTGGATTTCTTCCGTCCCGACGGCAAGACGCAGGTGTCTTTCGAGTATGTGGACGGCAAGCCTGTGCGCATCAATAATGTGGTGGTTTCCACGCAGCACGCCGATTCGGCCACTCAGGAAGAGATCATCGAAGCGGTGAAGAGTCACGTCATCCGTCCGGTGCTGGAGCCCTCCGGCTATTTTGACGAAAAGAACTGCGAAATTTTCATCAACACCACTGGACGCTTTGTCGTGGGCGGCCCCATGGGCGACTGCGGTTTGACCGGCCGCAAGATCATTCAGGACACCTACGGCGGCTCCGGCCACCACGGCGGCGGCGCGTTTTCGGGCAAAGACCCCTCCAAGGTGGACCGTTCCGGCGCGTACATGGGCCGCTACATCGCCAAAAATGTTGTGGCCGCCGGTCTGGCGCCGCGCTGCGAAGTGCAGATCGCCTATTGCATCGGCGTGGCTGAGCCGGTGTCCGTGCTGGTATCTTCCATGGGTACCGGAGATGTTCCCGATGAAGTGCTCACCAGGGCTGTGCGCGAAGTCTTTGATTTGCGCCCCTACTTCATCACCAAGCGTCTGAATCTGAAGCGTCCCATTTATAAGAAATCGTCCTGCTACGGGCACTTCGGGCGCGAATTGCCTGAATTCACCTGGGAGCAGACGGATGCCGTGGCGGATCTGAAAACCGCCGCCAAAGCGTAGGGGCAGCCCTCAGCAATCCGCCTGCGCAAAGCCGCCTTTTTCCGTCCCGCGGCGTTGCAAGGCCGCCATTGACCTTGCGGCAGGTTCACTGCGGCTTCGGCCGATGCTTGCCTTGCGCCTTGCAGGCCGAAAAAATTCGGCTTTTCGCGGATGGCGTTGTAATATAATGGGAAATCCCCCAGCTTTGCCGGGGGATTTCCCATTATTTTCCCCAATGTCCTGTGCGCGTTCAAAACGGATGCGCAGGGTTGCGAGATCATTGTTTCCGGCGAGTGTTTCTTCCGGTATGCGCTTGGCATCAAGCAGAAAATACTGTTGCGGAAGCAGCCGCCATGCAAGGGCATGACTCCGTGTAAAAAGCAATCACTTCCACAGTTATTTTTTGGAAGTATCCGCCTGTTTCAGAAGAGTGCGAAACGCCTCAAGAGATTCTACCCGGTACACTTCCCGCGTCAGCATCCTCAGTGTGCTTGTGTCGGTCATGTTTGCAATGAATGCGCACATGTCGTGCGGCAAAGTGCTGAAGCGGCTTTGCAGCAAGTCATGCAGAACATTTCTTATGCCTTCTGTCATGCCTTCCTGTTTTCCAATGGAAATGCCTTCCTGTTTTCCAATGGAAATGCCTCTTGCTTCACCGATGGAAATGCCTTCCTGCTTTCCAATGGAAATGCCTTCCTGTTTTCCAATGGAAATGCCTTCCTGCTTTCCAA
>CASQEL010000024.1 GCA_949427775.1 uncultured Desulfovibrionaceae bacterium | reverse complement strand
GGTCATTGGCCATGACAGGTGTCCGCGTATTGCGACTTCATGCCTTTTTCTTTGCGGCGGCAGTATTTTCACTGATGGGAACGCCTCCATCGGCATTGGCGGAAAAAGCGGAATCAAACAAGGGAGCTGAAATCATGGACAGAATACACGCGGCAGAAAAGAACAGACAGAAATTTTTCGGAAACATCCGGTCTTCCCTCGCGGAAACCGATCCCGATCTCGTCGCCATGCGCGACCGCCTCGTTTACGGCGAAATCATGGATCGCGGCACACTGGACGATCGGCAGCGGATGCTCGTCTCACTGGTGACGCTCACCGCCGGTCAGATGCTTGATGACATCAAACCCCATACCGAAGCGGCGCTGCGCGTCGGCGTCACCCCGGTAGAGATCAAGGAAGCTCTCTACCAGTGCGCGCCGTATGTCGGCTTTCCCAAAACCGAAAGCGCAGTGCGTCTGGTGAATGACGTCTTTGCCGAAAAAGGCATCGCACTGCCTGTGGAAAGTCAGGCCACGGTGACCGAAACAAGCCGGTTCACGGACGGGATGGCGGTACAAAAGACCATCTTCGGAGACGCCATCGACAAAATGCACGCGTCGGCTCCCGAACCCCAGAAGGATATTCTGGTGAGCCACCTTTCCGCGTTCTGCTTCGGAGACATCTACACGCGCAAGGCGCTCGACCTGAAGACCCGTGAACTGCTGACCTTTTCCATCATCAGCGCGCTGGGCGGCTGCGAAGCGCAGGTCAAGGCCCATGTGCAGGGCAACGCCAATGTGGGCAACAGCAAGCAGCATCTGATCGACGCCCTGGCCCAGATGCTGCAGTATATCGGCTTCCCGCGCACCTTGAATGCCCTTGGCTGCGTCAACGCCGTCATGCGGGATTCCTGATGCGCTTCCCATCGTGACGCCGCGCATGATACGGCATCTTCAGGCAAAGGGCATCCGGGCGTTCCCTGCCGCATCCCGCGTTTTAAAATGAAAACCGCTCCGGCAGGGAAATGTTCCCCGGCTGCCTATGGCGCATACCCGCGCCGCCGGGTTATATCCCGGTGCGGAGGCTCTCCGAACATACGTTTGTATTCCCGGTTGAACTGCGTCACGCTCTCATAGCCTACGGAAAGGGCCGCATTGGCCGCCCGTTCGTTTTCCGTCAGCATCAGACGCTGGGCTTCATACAGGCGCAGCTGTTTGTGGTACTGCAACGGACTGAATCCGGTCACGCTTTTGAAATGACGATGGAGACTCGACACCGACATGTTGACCCGTCGGGCCAGATCATCGACGCGCAGAGGAGTCGCGATATTCCGCCGCAACAGTGAAATGGCCTGAATCACCTGATTGTTCCGCGCCCCCTGCGTGTACAGTTCCTGCAGAATGCCTCCCTGAGGGCCGACAAGCAGCAGATAGTGCAACTCGCGCATGATGATCGGCGCGCGGATGGGGATCTGTTGCGGCTTGTCCAGAAGCTCCGCAAGGCGCAGCACGCTTTCCATAAAATCCGGCTCCGCGTCGGCCACGGACACGCCCTGCCCGTCCATAAACGAAGGGCGGCTTTCCGGCGTCATCTCCATGACCAGATCGATCAGTATCTGTCTGTCCAGATAAAAGAAAAGAGAAAGAAACGGTCTTTCCGGCGTCGGCTCGACGACGTACGAAACACTCGGCATATCCACACCGGAAACAAGACACTGGTTCTCGCGGATATGGTATTCCCGCGTACCGACCATGGAATGTTTGATGCCCTGAATGATAACGGCAGCCAGCGGCTTTGCGAAACATCTCTCCGAACTGTTGACGGATTCGCGACGCACCAGATGCAGACCGCTGACGGCGGAGGGGCATACGCCGGGCCCGTCCATGTGGCGCAGAAGTATTTCTTTCAATTTCACATTGATGGCCAACACTTTTTCACGATCGCAGTCGGTCATGGCGCAACGCAACCTCCCTGCCTGATCATTTTCCCGCACTGTATAAGAAACGCATTTTTTTTATCAGAAATCCGCCCTGTTGAACAGGTATTGACACAATAAGGCAATTTTTAGGCACGATCATGTCTTTCGTGCCGACCATGACCCTTCTATAAGAAAGCAGGGCTTTCCTCAGGCCGATTGAGGAGAGCGGCAGCGAAACCTCGGGGTCGCCGTCCCGTGGGATGCCTTTTCCCCCGAGCGGAACAGTCAACGTCGAAACAGGACCGCATAACATCAAGGAGACACTCATGAGCCGGATCACGGAAGTGTTCCCGCGCGGAGGAGCGAATACGGCATATGCCAGATACTTCGTGGGCAACAGCTATCTGAACATGCTTTCCACACAGGGAGTGATCATCGGCAACGTGACCTTCGAGCCGGGATGCAGAAACAACTGGCACGTTCACCACGCCGTCAAGGGCGGAGGGCAGATCCTGCTCTGCACCGCCGGACGCGGCTGGTATCAGGAATGGGGCAAACCCGCCCGTGAATTGCACTCCGGCGATGTGGTGAATATTCCCGCCGGGGTCAAGCACTGGCACGGCGCGGCCAGGGACAGTTGGTTCGTCCATCTCGCGGTGGAAGTTCCGGGAGAAAACGCTCGCAACGAGTGGCTCGAACCCGTCACTGAGGCGGATTATCAGCAACTCCCCTGAAAACGCCCCTAAAAAATACTCCGGGCACGATGGACGCGAGAGCGCCCTGTTTTGCGAAAGACGGCGGACGCACTCTGAACGCGAATCGACGTCGCCTTTAATGAGCTGACGAATCAAAAAGAACATGGGAAAACACTCCCGCACAAAAAGGACTGCCTGATGTTTCTGCGCTATCTTATGTATTCTACCGTACTGGCGGCGCTCTTTGCGTCCGGTGGATTGGAAACGGCCCATGCCGCCGATGCGACATCCGTCCGTATAGCCCACCTGCAAATCAAGCCTGAATACCTGGAAGCGTTCACCGCCGCCGTAAAGGAAGAAATGGAGGCGGCCTTGCGCGTGGAACCGGGCGTCTTGGCCATCTATGCCGTGGCGGACAAAAACGATCCGACCAGGCTGACGTTCATCGAAATGTACGCGGACGAGGACGCCTACCGGCTTCACCGCGACACGCCTCATTTCCGGAAATACTTTCACACCACCAGGGACATGATTGCGGAACGCGTGCTGCTGGAAGCCGTGCCCGTCGAACTGCGCGACAAGCACAATACGCCCGCCGGCAAGTAATCGCCCGGAACGCACGCTTCTCCGTGCATGAGACGAAAGAGCAGGAACAGATGGAGAACAACCATGCATCAGGCAAAAAACAACATCTCCCGCAGGCATTTCATCAAAACGGCGACACTTGCCGCAGGAGGCGCAGTGCTCATGACCACGACCGTATCAGATGGAGATGCGTTTGCGATTTCTTCCGAAAACATTCTCGCCGGTGTAAGCGACATCCATATCCATGCCGCTCCCGATTCGCGTCCACGCTCCATCACCGAGCTTGGTTTCGCCCGTGAAGCGCAACAGGCGGGATACCGTGCCGTCATGTACAAATCCAATGACTGGAGCTGTCATGACCGGGCCTTTCTCATTCGGGAGGCTCTGCCCGGCTTCGAGGTTTTCGGCAGCCTCATCATGAACAGGCTCCTGGGGGATCGGGTAAATGTCCATGCGGCTGAACAGGCACTCAAGACTACAGGCAACCTCTGCCGCTGTATCTGGATGCCGACGTTGGACGCCGCCTACCATTGCGCACAGGAAAAGCGAACCGGGGGCATTCCGGTGGTGGACGCCTCCGGGCGAGTCCTGCCGGAAGTGGTGCGGGTCATGAAGATTTGCGCCGAGGCGGGCATCATTTTCGCCACCGGGCACAGTTCCCCGACGGAGAGCCTGACGCTGGCCCGCAAGGCCCGTGAGGTCGGGGTGGACAAATTTGTGGCGACGCACGTCAATTCTCTCATCTGGACCATGACGCCCGACCAGATCAGGCAAGTCGTGGACCTGGGGGGTTTTGTGGAGCTGTGTTGTCTGCCATGTTTTTGGGGACCGGGAACCGCCATGCCGCAATTCCCCACAATGAGCCCGGAGGTGTTCGTCGATTTCGCCCGCATCGCGCCGGAACAGACCTTCATCTCCACGGACATGGGACAGGCCGGATTGCCCAGCCCTCTGGAAGGCATGCGTGCCGTAATCCGCTCCCTGCTCAAAGCGGGATTCTCCCGCGCGCAGGTGGACACGATGGTCAAGACAAACCCCGCGCGTCTCATGGGGCTGCGGGCCTGACAAAGGAAACAGTGATGAACAGACGGGCATTTCTCAAGGGCGCGACGACACTTGCCGCCACCGGCGGTCTGATCGGAGGCGGGAAGGCGCTTTCACAGGCGTGGGCCAAGGCGCAGGAACCGAAGAATATCCGAAACTACCATGAAGAGATGCGGTATCGCCCGCACGGGCTCACGGGCGTAAGCGTTTCCGCACTGGGATTCGGCATGTTGCGTTTGCCCATGCTCGCCGACGGCAAGACCGTGGACGAGGCACTGAGCATCCGCATGGTGCGCCATGCCATAGACAACGGCCTGAACTATGTGGACACGGGCTACGTTTATCTGGGGGGGCAAAGCGAACTGGTCACCGGCAAGGCTTTGGCGGGCGGCTACCGCGACCGGGTATACGTCACCTCCAAGTCTCCGTGGTGGATCATGGAACGCCCCGAGGATTTCGAGCGCTTTTTCGACGAATCCCGCAAGCGGTTGCAAACGGACGTTATCGATTTTTACCACATCCACATGATCATGCACAGGGCCTGGAAAGAGAAGGTATTGCCTTTCAGGCTCATGGAGAAGATCGAGACGCTCAAGGCGCAGGGAAAAATCCGTTTCTCGGGCTTCTCTTTCCATGACAACGTAACACTGTTCAAGCGTGTGGTGGATGCCAACCCGGACTGGAACTTCTGCCTTATCCAGCAAAATTATCTGGACACGGAACACGAAGCCGGACTGTTGAGTCTCAAGTACGCCGCCGGCAGGGGGATGGGCGTTTCCGTCATGGAGCCGTTGCGCAACGGTTTTCTGGTCACCCCTCCCAGGGAGGTGCAGGCCGTATTCGACGCCGCGCCCCGTAAACGCTCTCCCGTGGAATGGGCATTCGACTATCTATGGAACATGCCTGAAGTAAGCGTCGTGCTCAGCGGCATGGGGTCCATGCGGAACGTCGAAGACAATCTTTCCTACGCCAAACGCTCCGGGCCGGGAATGCTGGACGCCGAGGATGTGGCAGTCATCGGCAGCGCCGCGCGGCGCTATCGCTCCTATGAAGGAGTCATTCCCTGCACCGGCTGCTACAATTGCATTCCCTGTCCCCGCAACGTGGCCATCGGTTACCTTTTCAACATGGTCTTCAATCAGTACAAAGCTGACGGAGACATGGCGAGAGCACACCGGCTGATCCAATACTCCATGTCTCCCATACAACGCGGCGATAAACCGCAAGCGTGCGACGGCTGTGGACAATGCCTCCCCAAATGTCCGCAAGGCATCAATATTCCCGAAGAACTGAAAAGAGTCCAACGGGAATTGAAGCTCTAGTTGTAGAGTGTCAACAGGTTGTTCACCGTGCCTTGCGAGGTTAAAGCTGATGGATTTCTGCCAGGAGCCGAATGAAGGCGGATAAGATTGTAGTGATATGTCCACAGCGGCAGGTACACTGTCCTTATGATAGTATTGTTCAAAAAACGCTCTATCCCGATCCAAAGTATGTTGCTATTGCGCTAATAATCAAAAAGATAATGACATATTTAAGTAATTGACCTTTCAATTTTGCGCCGCAATTCCAGCAATATTTCGCTTTTAGTTTATTTTCTGCCTTGCAGTTTAAACACGTATTCGTGCGCATTGAAATTATCCTTGCTTCAATTCAGCAATTTATCCAATTCAGGATATTTGCCGTTGGTATGCAGCCTTTCGCAAGTATTGATCAATGTGTCGATCTTTTGCGCGTGCAGCCTGTCCTTCTCCGACTCGAAGAACTGGCAGAAACTGTTCATGTAGACTATTGTCCTCACGGTCTCCGGCGTGACATAGTCCGGGGCGGCGCCGTTGGCCTTCAGGCCGATATAGCTGTTCAGCGCCTGGGCAAGCTGCCTGGAATCCATGTCCTGCGAGAACTCCGGGGCCGAGTCGCGGTAATGGTCCTGGCGGAACTTCTCATAGGCGTGGAACGTGGACGGAGGAACCTCCTCGCCCAGCTGCCGCAATTCCTTCTCGAATTGCGGCGACGGCTTCCGGCTGAACGCCCGGCACCATTTCGCCAACATGTCAAGCGTCCGCTGCGGGGATGTGGCATCCGCGCCCATGAGTCGGAACGCCGAAGAATATTTCCTCGCGCTGTCATTCCAGGATGCGGCGAAACTTTTATAATTGGCCTGTCTGGGCGGCTCGGCCGCTTGCTCAACGGCCCCGTTCCCGCCGCCCCACAGCGAATAGCACGCCATGGACAGACCGGCGAGGACGACTATGACCCCGCCCGCCAGCAATTTGCCGAACAACTTGTTTCCCATGATCCGCCTCCCTCCAGAATTTTCATTTGAAAACAGGCCGTAGCAGTCTGCGCTCTTCCCTGGTCAACTCATTCTTGCCTATGTTGTCCATACCGGAATTGTTCCAGCTACCGCATTCCTCCTTATGCGCGGCGCGGAACTTGTTGAAAGTCTGCCCCTTGCCAAGCGTGCCCGCGCAATAGGCCTCAAGGAAAGCCCGCGGACATGGCCAGAGCTTGGCCGGGAGCGCTTCCGAATCGCAGACACCGAACTCCTCAGACTCGGCGGGAGCGGGAGCCGATTCCGCCGGAGGCTCTTGGCTCTCTTTCTCCGCCGCGGCACGTTCCGTTTCCCGGCTTTCAACTACGGACGGCGGCGGAGGCGGGGCCTGGGCCGTCTCCTCCTTGCCCGCGAACAGGAGCCAGGCGCCGACCAGCGCGGCAGCGATGCCCAGACCGACAAGCGCGGGAACGAGCAACTTTCTTGATTCGGCCCTCAGGCAGCCCGCCGGCAGATCCACGTCCATCTCCAGCGCGCTTTCCGGCATCCGCGCCAAGGCCGGGAGGACAGCCCCGGCGCACAGCAAGGGATCGGCGCAACCTTCCACAAACGCGAAGGATATCGGAATGATATCACGCCCGTAGGCGTCTTTCGCGGGCCGGTAGTCAAAGAACACCGTGATATCGCCGAAGACCTTGTACCTTGGCCGTTCGACCTCAAGCAGCGGATAGGCCTGCTTGATCTCCAGTTCAATCCCGGGATACGGAAATTGCGGTGGATTCCATGTGGCGTTCTTCCGGTCTTGCCAGTAATGATGGCTCAGTCTTATCTTCATCCGAATGCGCCGCTATCTGGAAAAGTCCATCGTGATGCCGGTGCAGTTACGACCGAGGTCAAGGCGCACCGTCTCACGGTTGAAGAGCTTGATCATGTCGTCGTTCGTCACCTCAATGTACGAGCTGCACACCTTGTCGTTCCCGATCAGCGTGATCTTCTTGAGTTGGACGCTTCCGCTGTACGGGCCCACCTTCCCATCGGTGTAGAACGTGTAGCCCCTGCCTCCATCCAGCCTGCGGCATTGCATCTGGTCGGGTCTCTGGTCCGGAAGGACACCGTCCATGAATGTGATGCTCAATTTGGCGTCGCGCGCGATCAGGTTGTCGCAGTTAAGGCGGATGGCGTTATTTGCAATGGCGTGGATTTCCCAGTTGACGACGATCCCGTTCTTAATGACGTCGTCGTAGGCACTCACATTGCTGCTCTTGGCCTCGAGAGCGGTCTCAAGATTCGGCGGCCTCTGGTATTCAAAAAGGCCCCCATCCATGTTGTACCCGCTGGTGTTGTTCAGGGCCTTGATCTTGTCTTTCGCGGTGTTCAACTGCTGGCTCGATGTTATCCTCTCGGGCAGCTCATCAATTCGCGCGGCGTCAACCTTCGCCGCCAGCTCCTGCAGATCAGACCGGATCGAGTCTACCTGCGTCGGTGTCAGGACGGAAGCCGCCTGGTTGCTTAACGCGAGGGCGCGCAGCTGCGCGTAATTGTCGTCATCAAAAGCGGTCATGCGCTTGATGATCTCCATCATCTCGTCATAAAGCATTTCCGGGAGCTTTAAAGACATGTTCCTGACCATGTCCTGCACCTTCGTATTCTGATCCCGCTCATATGTGGCGATGAAGTCTTTCGCGTCGGCCAGGCTCTTCGTCCGCATGATCTCGTCGAAACTTTCCTGGATGGGCTGGATGCGGGCACTCTCGGCGGTCTCCCGCTCCTTCTCCTCAAGCTGCAGAATCTTTTCCTCCACCAGGCTCTTGAGGCTTGACACTTCCGGCGTCTCCGGCTTGTCGGCCAGAAGCCTCTTGGCCTCCTGCGCCTGGCTGACGCTGTCCGCAGTCTCAATCCGGGACTTGGCCTGGCAGATCTCGTCGCTGTTCTTGAGAAGATTCTCAAGCCGCCCTACGCTGTTCCAATCTATGGACTGGATCTCTCGCGCGAATTCCGCCAGCAGCCTCGCGTCGGAGGCCCGTGCGCATGAGTCCGTGATCTCATTGAGCTGCTCCATCCTCGCATCAAGGATTGTCTGGGCGTTGTCCACGATCTTCCGCATCTCGGATCTTGCCGTCTCGATGTTCCTCGAGCCGAGGATCTTGCCGAGAAAGCTTGCGCCGTACTCATTCAGAAATGAGGAGAGGGCGCTGTATTTGTTCTGCTGCTCCGCGTTTATGGCCTCTATGTAGTCCTTCTTGAAGCCGCTGTTGAACGCCGTCACATACCAGATGAGCCCGCCCAGCGTCAGGATGGCGACCGTCACCCCCATCCGCACGCGCTTTTGCTTCAGGGCCTTCTTCTCCAGGGGCGCCTTGATTTTCTCCAGCGTAAGCCGCTGCCGGGGGCTGTAATGCTCAAACAGCGCGCTGTTCGGCGAACCCTGCCAGAGCCGATCGAACTGCCTGAGGTTCGTGGCTTTCGAGACATCTTCCCGCAGGTTCTCGTAGCAATGATCCAGGGACTCGGACAGCAATGCGGAATAGTCGCGGCCCGGCCATCTCTGCCACAAGGATTCAGTGCTCAGGAGCAGATCCGCGAGGACGGTGAAATTCTTTGAGTCCTTGTGCCGCTCGACCAGTTCCTGGAGGTTCGTGAAAAAAGCCGTGATGATGTTTATGATCGGCTCGGTGACGCGGTAGGGGGCGATGGCTCCCGGCACCGGGTTGCCGTCCTCGCTCTGATGCCCGTAGGCGGAAATAGGCAGCACGGTCACATTGGCGAAAAAGCTGTTCAGCCTGTCGTATATAAGCTGGTATATCTCCTTCGCTTTTATGAAATCCTCAGCCGCGCCATCCTCGTTTTCCGCCTTGAACGCCTGGGACTTGTCCCATTTGTTGACCGCGATTATGAGCGGGACGGGAACCTTGGAGGAAGTGGTGAACACCTCGCGGGCGACGCCGATGAAAGAGCCGATCTCATGCCGCATCTCCTCCATCGTCTCCACGTCTTCGTCGCCCACGGGCATGAATACAATGAACCCGTCGGCTGCGGCGATGTTCCGGCGCAACCTGGCAGTATCCCCCGAGTCCTCGTACTTGCTGAGGGTCTCCGCGAAATGCCCGTCATAATCCGGGATGGTCACATCCAGGTTGTACGACTGCTCGCCGTCCTCGCACCGGATGGTGAACCTCAGGTCATTGATTGTGCCCGCCGTGGCCGGCGGGGTCTTGCCTTCCTTCAATGACTTCCAGTGCAGCGTCAGCACCTCAATGGTCGCGGGATCGCTTATGGTCACGCCCGGGCAGTTCGCCAGGGCGGTGAGATAGACCGTCTTCCCGGCGTGCTTCGGCCCTATGACCACCAGTGTAAGGCTGTCTTTCCTGTCGCTCATGCGGATATCCCTCGAAATGGATATGGCCCGGGCGCGTGCCGCGTCCGGGGAAATTTATCGTTTGTACACGTTCACGCGGCAGCCGCCGGTTTCGGCATCGCCTCCGGCCAGATTGCTCCCACCTCGCGCCGCGGGGGGCGCCGGGCTTTCAAGCTTGCTGTTGAGCTTGCCGAACATGCTGTTCAGGAGATTGAAAGGCAGCTTGCGCGCGTTCGGTATTCTCCAGAAGATGAGAGCCAGGGCGATGACAATGAGCCAGAGCCAATGGGCCGCCGCGAGCTTGCCCACATTGTCGCTTGCGCTCTCAAAAGTCCGGTTCAGGGATTCCCCCGCAGCGTCGGCGAGGCCTTTCATCGGAGCGGCGGCGACAGGCGCGACATGCTCCTTGAAGAAGCTCTCCACCGCCTGCTCGCAACCCTCGGGATCCTGCATGTGCCAGGCGAGCAGCCCGAGCGCTGTAGCGGAGGCCGCGTTTTTCATGTTCACATGGTTCATCAGCCGCCCGGCCACATCAACCGCCTTCTGGCCGCCGCGCCGCGTCATGGTGAGGAACGCGTCCGCCGCCTCGGCGTAATTCCCCTCCATCTGCCTGAGAGCTCTGGTCGCCGGCGCGGGCAGATCCTTCAAGTCCCGGACGCCCATCTTGATCGCGCCGGAGGAGAAGGCCTCGGCGATGCCCTCGCCGGTCTTGATGGTCTCCGGCGAACGACCGGCGACGGCGGCGACCCGTGCGGGATTCACGCCTTTCTCAATCATGCGCCCGGCCGGAGGACTCTTGGCCACAATTTTCTCGACATAGGCGATTCCCGCCAGCATGTCGTCGCCGGATTTCGCCAGGCGAGGATATTTCTTTATCAGCGCGCCCTTCTCGGCCGCGTTCAGGGCCGTCTTCGACTTCCGCCCCAGCTGGACGACATCCGGCGAATGCCTGAATACGCTCTCCAGAAATGAAAATTTTCCGCGCGACGCGCCTTCAGCGCCGCAGGGGAGCAGGACGACAGTCAGCAGGGCGATCAGGATATATCTTTTCATTGAGCCGCCTCCTTTTCCTCCGGGTCGCGCGGGCAGATGTATTCCCGCTCCGCAGAATTGGCCGGGTCAGCCCAGAGGGACAGGGCCGCGCCGCCGGCCAGGGCCGCGAATATCTTCCTTGTCTGCTGCATCTTGTCCCAGGCCCCAATCCCGTCACCGATCGTGCCGACGGCCTTCTTCAGGGTCTGCCCCGGCTTTTTGACGACTTTCGCCATTTCCTTTCTGATGTAGGTCCCGGGCCTCATGGCGACCTGCCGAACCTTCAGCGCGCTTTTGCCGATGTTGCGGATCCTCCTCTTGACGATCTGCCTGGCGGCTTGCTTCGCGCCGACCCTGGTGATCGCCGCCCCGACGGCGGGGGCCGCGGCCCCGGCCGTGCCTATCGTTGCGACTATCGCAACGCCTACAGTTATGGCCGTATCGGCGGCGTCAACCATGTCGCCGACGGTGTAGCCCCCGTGCCTGTCGGCAAAGGTTCGCCCGTGCTCCAGCAGCTCGTTTTCAGGCATGGATCCGCGCTCGCGGATCGCCTCGCCGGCCATGGGCATGAACCCCTGGCGGTCGCCCCCAATGAAATATTCAAACAGGGTGGGATTGTTACTCTCAGGATAACCGTAGGCGACCAGATGCATGGCTACGTCAACAGGATGGTTGAACCTGCCCGGCCGCAGGACGTCAAAGAGCGACCTCCCGACCTCGTGCAGGAAAGCCAGGGCCTTCGCCGGATGGTCGACCTGTCCGCAAAGGCGGGCGCACAGCTCGTCAAAGATCTTCCGTTGGCCGTCATCCAGACTGTCCCTCAGCAGCGCCAGCCGAATCATATCCTCAATGAACACCGCGTCGGCGCCGGTGTCCCCGGTTGACGTGCCTTCCAAATAATTATGCAGGCTCACGTTGAATTTTTCGGGTGTGGTGAGCGGGAGCCAGTTCTCCAGCATGACGCCCAGCCTGCCATCCGCGTGCCAGCCCGCAAGCGCCGTCAGCGGGGCTGTCCTGTCTCCGGGCTTGCTCGCGAGGAAGCCGGCCATGTTGATCGTCCTGCCCAGCAGAGCAAGGTTGTTCTCAGGGGAGCAGCCGGAGGGCATGAACAGTTTGCGAAAAAGCTTGCCGTTGTCCACGAAGGCCAGGAGGAATTTCCTTATACGGGACGCCTGCTCGGGCGTGGCGGTCAACAACGCCAGGGACAAGCTTTCGGCGAAACCGGAACATATCTCCCCGGCCCAAGCCGCCGAATACTTGTTCCTCGCGGCCAGGTAGACGTCGCGCATGATGTTGATGTAGACTTTTTGCATGTCATGGAACTGCCGCGCGGTGAATGGCGTCTGGACGACGCCGCGCATCTCACCCATCTCCAGGGGCGGGACGACGGCGCTGATGCTGCCCGGCGTCTTCAGGATTGCCCTGGAAAGGTTGCCGTTTCCCCAAGCCTTGATGACATCCTTGTAAACGGCCAGAGCGTCATTGGGATTCGTGGTGAGATAGGGCATGAGGTTCCCCATGCCTGTGGCCTCCCCCGCGGCGGCGGTCACCGCGCACAGATCCACAAGATTCAGCAGCGTGTCCGTCTCCTTTGCGGACAGGCCCTTGGAGATGCTCCTCGGATCAAC
>CASQEL010000023.1 GCA_949427775.1 uncultured Desulfovibrionaceae bacterium | reverse complement strand
GTACCCTGCGACGTTTTGCTCATGTTGGTACAGCCGAATCCGCCTGCCAACGCAAGGGCGAGAACGCCCACGGCAAGTATCTTTTTCATGAAATTACCTCTTCTCGGAACTACTTTTTCTGCAGTTTGGGAGTGATCACGTCATACCAGAGCACGGAAAAAACCGGGCGCTGGAGCTGATCGGGATGCGCCTTGTACCAGGCGTCCACCTCGGCCACGATCTGATCGCGGGTCATACCCTCAAACGCCGTGGCCCACCCCTTTTCAAAGGGAGACAGCGTGGATGCGGCAGAAGTTTTTCGCACGCTTTTTGTGGCGTCTTTCTGCACTTCCCGTGTTTTGGCGGCCACGAAATGCTCAATGGTTACGGCACAATCCACGCCGAAAAGCACCGCTTTCTTGATTTCCGGACTGGATTCCATCCACACCTTGCCGGTCAATTGATCGACGGGATTGACCTGCGCCTGGGCCGACGCCGCACCGAAGCCCATTACGATCGTCAACGCCAGGGCCAGAATATATTTTTTCACAACTCTCTCCTTTGGGAGCAGGCCACCGGACCATCCGGAGCGCATCGCCCCTTTTCTATGTTTACCACTATTCAACCAGTTTGCTCAATTTGTCAAGATCGGGACGGCCAGAGCAGACGCATCTTCCCTTTATTCCCCCGCGGCCGCGCGCACCATGGCGTGAAACCGGCCGAAGAGGTACCGCCCGTCCTCCGGTCCGGCGGCGGCTTCCGGA
The DNA here is from genome assembly GCA_949427775.1 of uncultured Desulfovibrionaceae bacterium. Taxonomy (GTDB): domain Bacteria; phylum Desulfobacterota; class Desulfovibrionia; order Desulfovibrionales; family Desulfovibrionaceae; genus CASQEL01. The sequence continues at coordinate 11,802 of CASQEL010000023.1, read as the reverse complement.
TGGTACTGCACCGACAGAACGGGGCGGGTTTTATGCATAAACCCTTCCAGAGTGCCGTCGTTGAGGTTTATATGGGTGGCCTGCACGTCGTCGACGCCGTCGATCACCACGCAGAACCCGTGGTTCTGGGAAGAGATCTCGATACGTCCGGTCGTCAGATCCTTGACTGGATGGTTGCAGCCGTGGTGCCCGAATTTCAGCTTGCGGGTGTGCCCGCCCACGGCATGTCCCAAAAGCTGGTGTCCCAGGCAGATGCCCGTCACCGGATACTCCCGCACCAGAGCTCTGACCGTGGCGATCTCATCATGCAGCGTGGCGGGGTCGCCGGGGCCGTTGGACAGGAATATGCCGTGGGCTCCGCTGGCCCGGACCTGCTCAATGGTAAAGCTCGGCGGCACCACCAGCATGTCGAAGCCTTCCGCGCGCAACAGGCGCAGAATGTTCCACTTGATGCCGTAGTCATAGACCACAAGGCGCGATCCGCCCTCCGGCCAGACGTACGAACCGTCTTCGGCCAGCGTCACCGGTTCGGGGCGCGTGCCGTTCCAACGGTACGGCGCGGCCGGAGCTACGCGAGTCACCAGATTCTGCCCTTCCATGGTGGGCAGGCGGTTGGCCCGGGCCACCAGTTCCTGCACGTCGCGCACGGAAGTGGAGATCACGCCCCGCATGGCTCCGTGCAGACGCAGGTGCCGGGTCAGGGCCCGGGTGTCGATATCTTCGATGCCCGGCACACCGTGGCGCACCAGAAAATCCGGCAGGGATTCGGTGGCCCGCCAGTTGGAGGGCGTCTTGCAGCATTCCTTCACCAGCAACGCCGACACGTGCACCCGGTCGGATTCCATGTCTTCAGGATTGACGCCGTAATTGCCGATGAGCGGATAGGTCATGCAGACCATCTGTCCGGTATAGGAAGGATCGGTCAGCACTTCCTGATACCCGGTCATGGCCGTGGTGAAGATCACCTCTCCCCCGCTTTCGCATGCCCCGGTGAAGGACCGACCTTCCAACGCAAATCCGTCTTCCAGAACCAACAACGCTTTCATAAACATTTTCCCTTTATATTCCGATGCGATTCGTCCATGGCGGTCGCGATTACTTCGTCGCCTCGCGGGCATAGTATTCCTGAAGGCTTTCCACGTGAATGTCGCCGTCGCGCCGCGCCCCGATGGCCCGCGCCGTGGCCCGCGCCCCGGACAACGTCGTGCAGTACGGCACGCCGTAGGTCAAGGCACTGCGGCGGATCTCCTTGGAATCATGAGCCGTGCGCTTGCCGGAGGCCGTGTTGACTACCAGCGAGACTTCGCCGTTCTTGATCAGGTCCACGATGTTGGGGCGCCCCTCATAGACCTTGAACACAGGCTGCACCTTCAGTCCCTGTTCCCGCAGGAGCCGGGCCGTGCCCGTGGTGGCCAGCAGCTCGAAGCCCAGAGCGTCGTACATCCGGGCGACATCCGGCAGCAGGGGCTTGTCCCGATCGTTCACGGACAGGAAGACCTTGCCGCGTTGGGGCAAACGCTGCCCGGCGGCCAACTGGCTCTTGAGGAACGCGTCCTCGAACGTGGCGCCCATGCCCATGACTTCCCCGGTGGAATGCATTTCCGGTCCGAGAATGATGTCCACGCCGGGGAAACGGTTGAAAGGCAGCACCGCTTCCTTGACGCAGTAGAAACCGCCGCGCCGCCGGGACCAGGGGTCCAGCTCTTCCAGCGTCTTGCCCAGCATCACCTGGGTCGCCAGATACGGCAGGGGCACGCCCGTGGCCTTGGCCACAAAGGGGGCGGTGCGCGACGCGCGCGGGTTGACTTCCAGGATAAAGATATCGTCACCCTTGATGGCGAACTGGATGTTCATCAGGCCCACCACGCGCAGTTCGCGGGCCAGGGCTTCGGCCTGCATGGCGATTTTGGCCACATGATCGTAGGACAGGGAGAACGAGGGCAGCACGCAGGCCGAGTCGCCGGAGTGGATGCCCGCCTCCTCGATGTGCTCCATAATCCCGGCAATGTAGACGTCCGTGCCGTCCGACAGGGCATCCACGTCCACTTCTATGGCCTGTTCCAGGAACTTGTCGATCAGGATGGGATGTTCCGGATTTTCCGGCACATGCTGCGCAAAGTACTCCGTCAATTCCGCCTCGTCATAGACTACGGCCATGGCGCGCCCGCCCAGCACGTAGCTGGGACGCACCACCACGGGATAGCTGATCTGCTCCGCCACCGCGCGGGCTTCCTCGAAGCTGGTGGCGATGCCGTTGGCGGGCTGGAGCAGATGCAGCTTCTGAATCAGGGCCTGGAAACGTTCGCGATCCTCGGCCCGGTCGATGGCGTCGGGCGAGGTGCCCAGAATGGGCACGCCGGCGCGCATCAGCGGGATGGCCAGATTGAGCGGCGTCTGTCCGCCGAACTGCACGATGACGCCGTCGGGCTTTTCCAGTTCCACGATGTGCATCACGTCTTCAAAGGTCAGGGGCTCGAAATACAGCCGGTCGGACGTGTCGTAGTCCGTGGATACGGTTTCGGGGTTGGAATTGACCATGATGGCCTGAATGCCCGCGTCGCGCAGGGCGAAGGAGGCGTGGCAGCAGCAGTAGTCGAATTCGATGCCCTGCCCGATGCGGTTGGGGCCGCCTCCCAGAATGATCACCTTCTTGCGATCGGCCGCTTCCAGTTCCCGCCCGGTTTCGTAGGTCGAGTAAAAATACGGGGTATAGGCTTCAAATTCCGCGGCGCAGGTATCCACCAGGTAATAGGTGGGCATAATGCCCATTTCCCGGCGCAGGCGGCGGATGTCATCCTCGGGGCGTTTCCACATTTCGCCCAGTTGGCGGTCGGAAAACCCGTATTCCTTGGCTTTGCGCAGCAGTTCCGCCAGCTCCGGATTGGCCGGGGTCATGTCGTTGCTCAGGCCGAAGTCGCGGATGCGGGCTTCCATATTCACAATATCCTGAATCTGTCGCACAAACCAGGGGTCGATGGCGCAGATGTCGAAGATTTCCTCCACGCTGAATCCGGCCAGCAGAGCCTGACGCACCGCGAAGATGCGACGGGAATTGGGCACGCGCAGGGAGCGGGCGATGTCCTCGCGCTCCGGCAGCGGGTCGCGGAAGCCCGTGCCCAGACCGGGCATGCCGATTTCCATGGAGCGCAGGCCCTTCTGCAACGCCTCCTTGAAGGTGCGGCCGATGCTCATGGCCTCACCCACGCTCTTCATGGCGGTCGTCAACTCATCCTTGGCGCCGGGGAATTTTTCAAAGGTGAAACGCGGCACCTTCACCACGCAGTAGTCGATGGCGGGCTCGAAAGAGGCCACGGTTTCCCGGGTAATGTCGTTGCGCAGCTCGTCCAGCGTGTACCCCACGGCCAGTTTTGCCGCGATTTTGGCGATGGGAAAGCCGGTGGCCTTGGAAGCCAGCGCCGAGGATCGGGACACGCGGGGGTTCATCTCAATGACCACGATCTCGCCGTCGGCCGGATTGATGCCGAACTGCACGTTGGAGCCGCCCGTCTCCACCCCGATTTCGCGCATGATCGCCAGCGAGGCGTCGCGCATCTTCTGGTATTCCCTGTCCGTCAGGGTCTGGGCCGGGGCTACGGTGATGGAATCGCCCGTGTGCACGCCCATGGGGTCCAGGTTTTCGATGGAACAGATGATGACGCAATTGTCGTTCTTGTCGCGCATAACCTCCATCTCGAACTCTTTCCATCCCAGCACGGACTGTTCGATCATCACTTCGGAGGCGGGGCTGGCGGCCAGGCCGCGCCCGGCGACTTTTTCCAAATCTTCCATATTGTAGGCCACGCCGCCGCCCGTGCCGCCCAGGGTGAAGGCGGGCCGGATGATCAGCGGAAAGGGCAGCACGCTTCCATAATGCCGCACCTCCTCCATATTCCGGGCGATGCCGCTGGCGGGCACCTGAAGACCGATGTTCTCCATGGCCTGCCGGAACAACTCGCGGCTCTCGGCCTTTTCGATCACTTCGGCCTTGGCGCCGATAAGCTCCACGCCGCACTCTTCCAGCACGCCGGATTTGGCGAGCTGCAGGGCGGCGTTCAGGCCGGTCTGTCCGCCCAGAGTGGGCAATATGGCGTCAGGACGTTCCTTGCGCACGATGGCGGCCAGCGTGTCGTGCTCTATAGGCTCCACATAGGGTTTATCGGCAAGTCCGGGGTCGGTCATGATGGTGGCCGGATTGGAGTTGACGAGAACGACCTCGTACCCCTCTTCCTTCAGCGCCTTCACAGCCTGGGAACCGGAATAGTCGAACTCGCAGCCCTGGCCGATGATGATGGGCCCCGCGCCGATAACCATAATCCGCTTCAAATCGTTACGTTTGGGCATGGTGGTACAATCTTGTCTTTAGTGTTGGAGATCCTGAAAACGCCCGCTGTGCAGACGGCATGGCCACAAAATTTTCATATTTTACTCTGCACCATTTCGGGCGTCAAGAATGCATGCGAGGAGAGGCATCCATCTTCTTGATGAAAGAAGCTTTTTAATTATTTGAAATTAAAAAATAAATTTTCAACAAATCCTCATGGGAGCGGATGTCTCCGCGAGGAACGTCTCCTGACCATCGACTGGAAAACCCACGCCGATTTTCGCAAGCTGTCCCCAGGCCAGGCGAGCGACCGGCAAGGCGTTTCGCGCCTGGCGCTCGAAGCGGCAAGGCATGAGATGAAACCCGCATTTGATAACGGATATCGTCCGCGTCTCGGTATATTCACGCTCCCCCCGGAAGCGCGAAACGGCCGCTCTCAAAAAGCATTCTCAATATTGATAAAGATTACCCCGTTTTTTCGCGGCAGTATACAAAAAAACATGGAATTTTAGAAAAATAGGGGCTTCACAAAGCCCACTTTTTTGTGGATAAATGAACGCACGCGGTAATGTTTTAATCAGTGCATTATGGAAGCATTCCGCAGAGTTTTTCGGGAAGGCAAAGAGAGACGGGTAGTCCACATACCTGCTTGCGGCCTGGGCTCAAGGCCCGCCGTCATGTCTGTCCCGTACGCCGTATCAGGGCTTGGTTATGACGCATGACGTCATGGGGGACACCGGCCCTGATCCGGCGTAATTTTTTCCCTTTGTCGCCCCGGAGCGATGAGCGGATACATATCGACATCCCGTAAATTGGAAACTGACCGATATGCGGGGGATTCCCTGCCTAGTACACAGAAACATCTAAAGTTTCTGTGTACTAGCCGCCATGCAAGAGCATGGCGCGGCGGCGTAGTCGCCGTGAATGAGCCGAAAACCGCGTTTTTCGGCGAATGATCTTGACGCAAAATACGAAGTATTTTGTGTTATGCGGCACTAGGACTCTGCATGTCCTCAACAGGCTGAAGTTCCTGATGCAAAATACGCCGGAAGAAATCTTCTTCCGGCGTATTTATCGACGTTTTTTCTCTGTTTATCGCCCTCCACCGGGCATAAAGCTGCGTAAATCCCGTGATACGGTAAATGTACGCAACTCGGAAGCGGCGGCTTTGCCGAACGGGGAATTCGGTTCCTTTTTGACGATAAGTTCCAGCAAGGCCTGAGCCTTGGCAGAGTCGCCCAATTTACGATACAGGCGAGCCTCCCGGAAGCGCAACCCGGCATATTCGGGTGAGCCTTCCGGAGCGAAATGATTATATTTATCCACCCATTCCAGCGCTTCAGGAATCCGATTGGCCACTTCCGTAATATCCATCAAGGAATTGACAGCTTCCTTTATTCGATTGGGATCGGCCCGATCGGAACGTTCCTGCTGGAGGCGCGTAAACAATTCCAGGGTCTTTTTGTTCAGAGCGTAGGCATCTCTGATGTCTTTGCGCCGCTCGGCATCCTTGGCCAGAAAATATGTCGCATACGCCTGTTCATAGAGAGGAATATCCGTTCTGCCGGCAAGAGATTTCCATAACGGCAAGGCCCTTTCCGCCAAACCGAGATTTTCGGCTGACAAGGCCATGGCATAATCAAGCTGACTGCGCATATGCTGCGGCATATCCCAGTCATTGACCTTTTCTCCCAAGTCCAGAATGGCGTTCCAGTTGCCCGCATTCAAATATTTGTTGAAGAACAGCGTGAACGCCTGCTCGCTGTAATGTTCGTCTTTCGGCGTTTTCAGAAATTCCGCCAGGAGTTCAAAAGCTTGTGCGTCATTACCGCGCTCCAGATGCCCCCGGGCCAGCGCATTGCGTATATCCGGGCTCATGGGGCTGAAATGCTCGCGCACCAGGGGGAAACCATTCCATAAAATAAGGATGCGGCCATAATTTTCTTCCGCCAGAGAATTTTTCAGCTCCGCGGAAAAGCTCCGCAAAATAATCCGGCGGGCCTGTTCCACATCCGGATCGTCCGGATAGGCATCAATGAAATTGGCCGCCGCCCCCATGGCGTCCGTATACTCCTTGTTCCATAACGACCACATAGCCAGTTTGAGCTTCGCCAAAGCCGCATAACGCTGATTGCGGCCCTCCTGCAATTCTCTGTAGGCCACAGGAGGCGTTGGTGTTCCGGGATTTTCAAACACATTGAACATTTCTTCAATGGTTATGGGAGGTTCATGAATCCCTTTTTCCGCCAGACGCATCACGGAAACAGCGGCGCCGTCAGTGTCGGGGTACTGTTTGCGCACATATTCGAACAACTCCATGGCAGGTTTGCTGCGGCCTGTACGCAAATACAAATCCCCCATCTTTGACAAGATGCCGTCGTTATTCGGTCGTTCCGGAAGCAGATTGTAATAGAGCCAATAACGTTGCAATGCTGTTTCCAGATCTTTACGTTGTTCGCTGTACCCCGCTTCCAGAAGTAAAAACTCCTGATCTTCCAAATAATATCTGGGCCAGCGTTTATTGACGAAATCCAAAATGACCGCAAGCTTATCCAGCTTGTCCTGGGCATACAACGCGTTGGCCAACCCCACCGCGGCGTCGCGCAGCACGCCGGCTTCGGGATACTCCTGAAGAATACTCTGGAAATGCGCCTCAGCCTGCGCATTACGGCCCTTTTTCAACAACGCGTGCCCCAAACTGCTGAATGCCTGCGGCACATTGATGTTGTCCGGATAGCGACGCTTGAGGGCATTGAAATACCCTTCCGCCTCGCTCAGGTTGCCCACCTTTACATTGGCCATCCCCAAACGGAACAGTGCGTCCGGCACTCTGGGGGAACGGAGGTCAGCGTTCATGGCTTCCTCCGTCGCACTGACGATGGACTCAAACCCTTCCAAAGGTTTGCCCGCATAAATCTGCGCCACGGCATCGCTGATCATGTAAAGCACTTTTTTCCGCATCTCGGGACTGATATGCAGCGTCTTCAATTCCTGAAGAATCTGCAGCGCATCCTGATACTGCGTGCTGTCCATGGCCTTTTCCGCTTCCTCCAGCATCTTGTCGGGATTCGGCGGCTTGGGAACAGGGTTTCCTTTTTCATCCACGTAGATGACGGGACGGGTGGCGTTGGCTTGAGGAGCGACGCCTTCCGGAGAAGATACGGCACGCATGAGCTCCGTAGTCTCCGGCATGACTTCACGTTGGGGGACGCTCTTCTCCGCGACGACAGGGGCGGGAGCGACCTGCGGCGTCAGCGCGGGTGTCGGCATTTGCGACGGCACGGACGTCTGGGGAACGGGGGCGACGGGAGATGTCGGACCTTGCGGCGGAGTGCCGACCGGTGCAGGCGCGGGCGGAATCCCCGACGGGGACGAAGGGACGGGAGGGGCCGCTCCGGGTTCCTGAATCGTCGTCGTCAACCCCTCTGCCGTGGGCCACCCTTCGGGACCGCCGGGATTGGCTGTGGCTCGAACGTCCTGCGGCGTATACATGATGCCGCGCGTGCCTAAAGGCACACCGCGGGCAAAGGCATCCGCCGCGAACGCATCCATGGAAAAGGCGGCCAACAGCGAGGACGTGCTGGGCGGACGGGATTCAGCCGTATCCGGACGCAACGTTCCTGTGGCGTCCATTTCCGGCAATGTGGCATCATCTTCGCGAGGGTTCGCGGCTTCCGACCGCTCCGAATCGGCAATTTCCGGAGACGCCGCCCTACGGAAGGCGGCGGGCATCTCCTGCGCGGCAGTCCGCCCCTCTATCGGGGGAGTATTCTCATGCCCGGATGCGACCGCGGCGCGATCCGTCCTGGGCTGTGAAGGAGAAGGAGCCGAAGAGGCCCCTTCGGAGATCGGAGACAATATTTTGACGGAAGACGGCGATGCCGACAATTCCGGCGTGGGGATACCGACTGACGACAGCGCTGTGGAAGGTCGCAACTGTCCGGAAGGCGTCCATCTGGCTCCCAAAGGATCCGGAAACACATCCACAACCACGCGTTGCGGAGAAGGTCGTGTCACCAGATATCCCACAGCCGGAGTACGCAAGGAAATCGCAACAGCGTTTTCCGCCATCGCGGCGCCGGAGATCATGCTGTTTTGCCGCGGAGCTTCCCCGGACAGCACGAATTGAGACGGAGTCGCGTTCAGCGAAAGCGTCAAGGCATGCGTGCCTGTGCGGCTGAATGCGCGTTCCTGCCCCGGAGCATCAAGATCGATGATCAGGCGTTCTCTCCCGGCCTGGGAATTCCATTGCCAAGAAGCCGCCATCCCCTCCATGACATATGAGGGTACTAACGGCAACGCAACTGTCGTCAGACAGAGAAGCCGGACTATGCCGGTACGAAAAGACTTTTTCACGCCACTACTCTCTGCAAAAAATGTACCGTCTTTTCTGCGTTTCACGGCGGCACCCCTGCGGCAGCAGCCGAACGAACACGCTACACCATTTTTTTCTTCAGCTTCTCTATAAGCGTGGTCCGCTTAATGCCTAAAAGCTCCGCCGCCTGATTTTTTACGCCGTCGGATTTTTCAAGCGCTTCTTCCAAAAGTTTATCCTCAATAGTGTCAAGAAATTCCTTAAGCCCCATATGATGCCGACCGAGATCTTCCAGCGTCGGCCAGGCAAATCCGTGAGGAGCACAAACTTCCGCGGGAGCATCAGGAGGCGTCGGCTCCGGCAACTCGGCCACGTCTCCCACCGCGTTCAGAATCTTCTGCGGCAGATCAGCCGGGTGCACCACATCGCCATCTACAAGAATACTCAACCGTTCCATAAAATTTTCCAGTTCGCGGACGTTGCCCGGCCACCGGTAGGCGGAAAGCACCTTGCGCGCATTGGGAGCAAGAATCAATGTGGGACGCTGTTTTTTTTCACAAAAACGCTGGAGAAAAAATTCCGCCAACAGCAACACATCTCCCCCTCTCTCACGGAGAGGAGGCAAGTGCAGAGGGATGACATTAAGACGATAATACAAATCTTCCCGAAAAAGCCCCTTGGAAACTTCCTGTTCCAGATCCCGATTGGTCGCCGCGACAATGCGCACATCCACTTTTTTGGCGCCGATGCCGCCCACCCGCTCGATTTCTTTTTCCTGGAGCACCCGGAGAATTTTTACCTGCAGGCTCAGCTCCATTTCCCCTATTTCGTCAAGGAAAATGGTGCCGCCGTCCGCAAGTTCAAAACGCCCCGGACGGGAACGTATCGCATGGGTAAAAGCCCCTTTTTCATGACCGAAGAGCTCTGACTCCAGCAACTCTTTAGGGATGGCCCCGCAGTTGATGGGAACAAAAGGTTTATCCGCGCGGAGGCTGTTGGCGTGCAACGCCCGAACCAGCAGCTCTTTGCCCGTGCCGGATTCCCCCGTCACCAGGACAGTGCTGTCCGTCGGGGCAACTTTTAAAAGCACACGAAAAACCTCGGCCAACGTCGTGCTTTGCCCGATGATGCCGTTGGTTTTGAGTTCCATCCCTTTTCTCTCCCTGTCTCCACACTACTTCGGAAAGCCGACGCCCTTGCCCGGCGGCAATGCCCTGTCCGTTCACGCCGGACCACACGCACCGCATGCCCGTCCTCGTTGCACGCAGCATGTCGAAACGCCGAACAGCAAGGAAAATCCACCGCTTCCGTTTTCTCTTCAGCGACTCTGACCATCCGCACGTCTTTTCGTGTATGATATGATCACATCAGAAAGTGTCAATACACTGACATTTCCATAAATACCAGCAGAATTCCAGCGAGGAACAACTATTTAATAGTACATATAACCAGAATCATTTATTATAAAAAACACCAAATATACAATACGTTGTTTCGAGACAACTCGGCAACCCTTTTCCATGATACACAGATGCCATAGTTTCATAAAAAATCCCATGCTGCTTTTTTGGGCAGCATGGGAATTCCAAAAAACTTCTCTCCCATAGCAACAGCTATATTTCAGGGAAGTTCCACTCTTTTTTTCAGCAAAAAATCCTTTCTCAAGAACGTTTCACAACAGTCTGATATTTGGATTTACTCTTTTTGTGAGAACTTTTTTCCGCCGTTTTCGTCGTCTTTGCTATTTTCTTTTTATTGGAAGCAACCTTTCTGCTTTTCTTGGAAGACACACTTTTCTTCGCATCATGTTTCCGCTCTTTGGAAACCTTGCGTCCCTGCGCCTTCTGACTGTTGCTCCGCTCCGCCACCACACGAACCGACGCATCCCGCCTGTTTTTGACACGCGAAGAACGTCTGGCCTTTGCTCTTTTTTTCGCATGCCGGTCGGAGGAAGCCACCGTCTGATATTTTTTGCTGTTCTTTTCCGCTTCATAGGAAGCAAGCATGTTTTTGGCAGCTTCCATGTCCGCTTCATTGGTGACGTTGACCCGCCGCGCGCCTAAAAACGTTCGGTTGAAATACGGATCATCCAGAGAATTGATGCGCACCACATTCCGTTTGCGCGGGCTGTGGATAAATTTGCCTTCTCCTACATAGATGCCGGTATGATATCCACGCTTGGGATGCCGGAAGGCCACAATATCGCCTACTTGCAGGTCATCCACATTGCGGATGGATTTTCCCACCTGCGACTGCTCGCGGGCTGTACGCGGCAATTTGACGCCCACGTGATTGAACGTCCACTGCACAAATCCGGAACAGTCGAAACCGCTCCTGTCAGTCCCTCCGCGCACATACGGCGTTCCAAGTGCCGTGCGCGCGGTGCTGATCAGCACGGAACCGCCGCTCCCCTTGCCGTCTTTCCGGCTCTCCTGCGCGGCACTTCTTCCCCGATAGTCACGCGAAAAAAAGGCGTCGTCATCTGCCGCCGCAGCCATGGCTTGACGGTAATCACGGGCAAAACGCTCTACAGCCTGCAAAACCCTCGGATTGTCGCCATCGGCAAACTCCTGCTCGGACTGCGCTGCGATGGAATCCGAAACCGATCCGCTCTTGCGGGCGCACCCCGTGACAAGAACGGCAAGACAAAGTGCGCAAATGCAACAAACCACTGGTTTAGCTGTATTTATTTTCATGGCATCGCGTTTTATCCCATTTTTTAGACATTGTCAATGCTTCTTCAATACGCCGGTCGACTCATACTTTGACGTCAAGTACCACACCAAGCATCTCATCCCATGCGCGCCCGGTTGCGGCATTGGCGGCAAAGGCATGTTGCGTGGCAATCATCGTCGTAAATTCACGAGCCACATCCGTGCCGCTGGGCGCAAGCACTTCCGGAGGGAGCTGCCCCGCCGCGTTCAGGGAGGAATCTTCCTCCTGTCCGGCGACGGGAAACTGCCCCTCCCCGCGTACTGAACCGACGGACACGCCCTTTCCACCCGCGCCTGTCGCGTAACGTACGCTTGAAGGATCGAAACCGGCTGTGCTGACATTGGCAATGTTATGCGCCACCACCTGCATTCCTGTGGAAAACGCGTTCATGGCGGGAAAAGCGGTAGAACTTGCAAACTGCATCGACATACTATCCCTCCGATCTATCCGC
>CASQEL010000022.1 GCA_949427775.1 uncultured Desulfovibrionaceae bacterium | reverse complement strand
GGATAAAATTGAAGCGCCTCTATCCGATATTTATAGAATGACAGCCCACTAGAGCGCCGGAACAGCCTTTATGACTCGGGGAATCCGCCGGGTGAGGTCGTGTTCGCGTGCTTCCCGGAGCCTGCGTCGTGCCTGCGGTGCGCGTCGTCGGAAGAGGGAAGACCGGGGGCGGGCGTCTTGGGGCGCAGCGGCGTATGCGTGCCTCCCACGCTGTACCAGTCGAAACGGCGGGTGGCGATCATGATGCCGGTCAGGATGGCGAACAACAGCAGACTGCCCAACAGCAGCGCGTTGTCCTCGGATTGAAGCAGGCCGAACAGGACGCCGTAGAGCGCTGCCAACAGCAGCGTGAAACCGGCTCCGCGCCGCCGACCGCCCAGAACAAAGGTCACATAAAAGCCGATTTGCCCCACGCAGGCCGTGCCGGCCAACAGATAGGCCCAGCCGAAACCGACGTGTTCGGACAGGGCCAGAAGCAGCAGATAAAAAATAGCCAATCCGGATCCTACCAGCGCGTATTGTACGGGGTGGACCTGCAAACGGCGCATGATTTCAAACAGGAAAAAGCAGGTGAAGGTCAGCAGAATAAACAAAAAGGCGTACTTTATCGCCCGTGCGTTCAGTTGGTACTGATCCACGGTCCGGATCAGGCTGACGCTGAACGCGGGCAGCGATGTCAGAAACGACCGGAGAGACGACGTGGGCTGAAGAAAACGGTCGTTCAGGTTATTGGCGAACCAGCTGCTTTCCCACCGGGCGCTGAACCCGGTGTCGCTGATGCTGCGTTCCACCGGGAGAATGGGCTCCGGGCCGGACTGGGGCCGAACAAAGGTCGGATGCGGCCAGTCGGCGCTCAGGCTCATACTGCTGCTGCGGCCGATGGGCACCACATTCAGGGCCTGCGCGCCCTGCAGATCCAGGGCAAAAGAAAAGGCCACCGGACCTGTGCCATACTGCCGGGGCAAGGGAACATGGAAACCGGGCAGCGTATTTTTTACGGTGGGGTAAATCGCCGAACCGGGAAGAACGTCCGGCGTCGTCGCCCCCCAGTGGACGACAGGCACTTTGCGTATGCCGCGCACATCGGAAATGAAGACCGCCAGATAGGGGGCGCCCGGCTCGACGGAAGCGTGTTCCGTTTCTTCACTGTTTTTCAGGTGTTCCAGGGCGGGGGGAGAAAATTCGCCGCGCATGTGCAGGGCGGCGGTATAGACCTGCGTGGTGTAGATGCCGATGCGACGCGGGCTGACCGTCAGTTTTCCCTCTACGGCCAGTTGCCGGGGAAAGTCGTACCATGCGCTTTCCACAGACTTTCGGGCGACGGTGTCGCCTTCGGTGATTTTGCTATGCCGGGTGAAGGGAATGACGAGCACCGGTCCCAGGATGGTCTGCGTGCCGCTGTCCGCCTTGAGAACCTGAGCGATGACGGATTCCTGGTAGGCCCGGCGTTCTCCGATCAGGCCGCCGACGCTGCTTATGGCCAGGAACAGGACAAGCATGATGCCGCCCAACGTCAGAATTTTGATGAACAGAGGATGGCGCATGGCAGACTCCGCAACATACCTGCAAGGGTTTGAGGTTATCTGGATGCTTCCTGAAGAATTTGATGGACGAGCGTCCGCATATTGGTGACGGCGACGATGCGCCAGTCCGTATCCATGGGAGAAAGTCGGGCCATGACGGGATAGACGTTGCCGTTGCCGTGATCCAGCACGGTGAAGGCGATGCGCATGTCCCGGCCGTCGGGAACGGCGCGGCGTATGTCGCGCAGTTCCTTGCGTCCCAGAGAAACATCGCCGAACAGGGGGGCCAGCATGCTGCCGGAAAAAAGCGCGGACGGGGGGGCCTGAGACGTGCGACCCGCAAAGGCTCCGGATCGTATGCCGTAACGCACGAACTGCCGCATCTCGTGGCGCAGCAGGGCGCGCGCGGAACTGTCGCTCTCGCTGTCCGCTATGGAGGACAGCAGCATGGCCGCCACCGGAGGCAATGCTGCCCGGCCCGCGGGCGTCGCGGCTTCTTCGAGAAACGTGTCCACGGCCTGGCTGATGAGGGCGTCGAGATCCACAAAACGTTCGAACAGCGCCACGTCGCTGTTGTCCAGCGCCGTCTGCACATTGCGCAGCACGGCTTCCGGCGTTTGCGCCCGCGTCGACAGCGGGAGCAGACAAAGACCGATCGCCAGGGCCAGCAGGCAGCCTTGTCGCCGCAGGCTCACAACAACACCTCCGGCGTTGCGCCTTTCAGCGGCAGCGGGAGTCCGCAGACCACCAGCAGCACATCCCGGCAGGCCCCGGCCAGAATCTGATTGGCCTCTCCGGCCACGTCGCGGAATGCCCGGCCCAGAGGCGTCGCGGGCACGATGCCCTGGCCCAGTTCATTGGTGACCACGGCCACGGGCAACGGCGGCTGCCGCAACAGATCGGCCAGCGTTTCCACTCGCTCCAGCAGAGCGTCCGCGTCCAGACCGTCGGCCATCAGATTGCTCAGCCAAATCGTCACGCAGTCCAGCACGGCGACCTGCGCCGCAGTCGCGGCCTGGCGCAGCCCGGTCGCAACATCCAGCGGATACTCCAGCGTGACCCAGCCTGTTCCCCGCTGTTGCCGGTGGCGCGCGACCCGGCGGCGCATCTCCGGATCTTCCGGTACGGAAGTCGCCACAAAGGCCCGTTGCGGGGCCACGGCTTCCGCCCACCGCAACGCCAGATCGCTTTTGCCGCAGCGACAGCCGCCGGTCAGCAGCAGCGCGGCGCTCATCGGGCCACGCTTCCCGCGCGTTGCAGGCGTCCGGACAGATCGCGCAGCAACTGCGCGCCCTTGCGCAAGGTGGCCTGCGTGTGGGGATGTTTGGCCTGTCGCCGTCCGGCCCATCCGGCAACGAACAGGATGGTGTCGTCGTCGGCTTCACGGACGGCGCCGCGACTGCGCACGGCGGAGGTCAACGCCTGCTGCGCGACGGTCCGTTCGTTTATGGCCCGTTGATACTGGGCGTTCAGGCCGTCCACCCGCAATTGCGCGGCCTCGATCCTGGTCCGGCTTCCGTTCTCCCGCGCCTGGTCCAACGTGAATACGGCTTCGGTCACCCGTGTATGGATGTCCAACGCCCGTTGCGCGCTTTTTTCCATGGCTTCCAGTTTTTGGGACAGATCCGGCACCGCGGCCACGCCATCCAGCACGCTGGCCAACAGGGCGAGTCTGGCGGCATACAGGCGGTACATGTCATCAATCTGCGAGGGCGTCAGCATCTTGCCCTGTTGCGGCGTGGCTGCCGCCGTACCCAAATGTTCCACAAAACGATCCGCGTACAGCTCATACAGGGCTTCCAGCATGGTCGGCGTGAAGGCGTAGCGCAGCAGCGCCTCGCGGCCCGCCGGAATATCGCCGCTGATGCCGAAACCCTTCAGCGCCCCACCGTACCGCAGGTTGGCGGACTGCACGCCGACCCCGGACGATCCGCCGCCCTTGCCGGGTTGATACCGGGAAACCATCCAGGCGGCCAGATCGTCCACAAACTGCGGGCGGACCACGCTGTCTTCCTCCACCTTGGCGGCGATCGGCACGGCATCGGGATCGATCTCGCCCTCCGCGCCGGGTTCGGCGGGCGTGGGCACCGCGCTCTGAATGACCTGCCCGGCCAGCGTGCCGGGTTGTGTGGGGGGAGACGTCACGGAGGCGGGCAACGGCGGTGGCGGCGGAGTGAGCAGGCGCATGACGCCTTCCAGCGGCGTGCCTCGCACGGAGTCTTCGACCGTGGTTCTGAGGTGTTCCGTGGAGGTGGCGACCCGCTGTTTGACGACCTGCCGCGTCTCTTCGTCGCGGGTCAGCCAAAACACGGCGCCGCCGACCAGCGCGACGGCCAGGACTGTGACGACGGTCAGCTTGCCGTGTCCTGTTTTGGCGGGACGGGGTTTGGGAAGATCTACAATGCTGTGGGTATCGCGGTCCATGCCGATCTCCGCTTCTGTGCGCCGCATGGGCGATCGCCCGCGGTCATATTTGAATACACTATTTCAAAATGCAAAAAAATCGTCGGCATGGCAAGTCGTCCCCCGTCAGGCATCGCAACGGCCCAGCATGTCTTCCAGCAGAGCCTTGTGTTCCACAGCGCGGACGGTTTCGTATTCCTCGGCCGTATACCGGGTCTGAAGTTTGAACAGATTGGCCCATGAAGCCATGAGCTGCACGGCGTCCGTCCAGGTCGCGCGTCCGGAGCACCGCATGTGCCGCACCTGGAGGTGTCCCTGGTACAGCGGCAGGTGTCCGGCCAGAACAAAGCGGACGTCGTGCTCCAGATCGTCGTACTGACTGGGGGAGAAGCGCAGATCGAACGGGCCGACGGCGTCCAGCGCGCGCCGTCGGAACAGGTGGCAGCAGCCGGTGACGGAGACGCAGGGCCGCATGTAGGAAAACTGCCCGAAGTCCAAAACCTGGTGGTGGATGCCGGAGACGAAAAAACGGCGGATATGGGCGGGTTCCCCGCCGGACTCGATGCCGTCGGCCGCGCCGGAAGGGCCGCCCGGGTCCAGATGCAGATCCGCGCTCTGGACGGTCATCGCATCATGGTGGCTGACGACGCGGCATCCGTAGACAGGATGGTCCGGATATTCCCGCATGGCCCTGCCGAACAGGCGCAACCAGTCGGGGGGGACCATGGCGTCGTCGTCCAGAAACGCCACCCAGTCGCAGGCTCGGGTTTCAGGCAATGAAAGCAACCAGTTCCGGGCGGCGGGAGCGCCGATGTTGCAGGGCAGGGTGACGCGGCGGACGCGGGAGGCCAGACGATCTTCCCATGTGTCCAGCACGCCGGGCGTCGCGTCCGTGCAGCCGTTGTCCAGCACGAGAATATTGGTGTCTCCCAGGTTGGATGCCGCCAGGGAACGCAGGGTCATATCAAGATATTCCGCTTTGTTCCAGGTATAGAGCAGCACCATGCCGCGCCCTTCGGGGAGTTCCCCGGCGTTGTCCCGTTCCCGGCGCACGTCGTCGCGGCGCAACAGCAGGTTGGTGTGCCAAGGGCGCAGAACAAGCACGGCGTCCCACTGGGTCAGGGCTTCGTCGCGCAGGCCCATCCGATAACAGCTCTCTCCCAGGCGTTCGCGCCACGTCGGCACAGGCAGATAACGCAACGCCTTGCGATAAAACTCCGCGGCTTCCCTGTAGCCGCTGCGGGCAAAATACACGTCGCCCAGAAGGGCATCCCGAATGGGACGCGGCAGGCTGTCGTCGCGGGTTATCCAGCGCTCCAGCCAGTCGTGCCGGCCTTCCACCAGCGCCACCATGATGCCCTGCCGCAGCCAGAACAGATTGTGCGGTTCCTCGCGCCGCCGGGCGTCCAGGTAGCGCAGGGTGACGGGCGTATCCCGTGCGGCGAGGCAGGCATGGAGTTCTTTAAGATTCTCGGGAGCCGGCGGCATGGCCGCGAACAGTTTCGCCAGTTTGAGAGACGCCTGAGGCAAAAACGGACGGACGTTCTGCACGGACAGAAGTTGACCGGCCACGACGGGGTCCAGCGGATCCGCTTCCCAGGCGGCTGTCAGCAGGCCGGAGGCAATGTCCAGCAGATGCAGCGCCTGTTGCGTATCCACGCTATGGGTCAGTTCAAGGGCCAGATTGGCCATGGACACCAGATGCAGGCGTCCCACGCTGCCTTTGAGCAGCGGCACGGCCAGTTGCCGGGGAATATCTTGCCAGGAGAAATGCACAGGGCCTCCGGGATAAAAAGACGTTTCCATGTTGACACGGAAGGGTAACGCTTTCAGAGTATACGGCAGCCGGAGTTCCGGAGCCGCTTTGGGATTTCAGGAATCTGCATGGATAAAATCTCTCTCCGTCCTTTACTACGAACCCCCCTATGAACGCAATGTCTCCTTTTTCGTCATCATGCCGCCATTCCTCCGCATCGGCGCCCGTGGCAGCGTCGGGCGCCGGGATGCTTCCGTCGCCACAGGCCGCCGCCGCGACCATGCAGCGTCTCTGCGCCGCGATTCCCGGTTGGGAATACGGCGTCCTGGGCGCGGATACCGCGCTCCGTCTGGCCGTGCGCGCGCTGCGGTTGCCTGAAACGGCGCGGCGGGGCGGAGCTCTGGCCATGTTTGCCTGGCAGGACGATCCGTTGGAAGCCCGTCTGCTGCATCTGATCCGGACGCTGCACGCGCGGGGCGGTTGTCCGGGCGAAGCGGGCGCGCCGGCCGCCTGTTTGGCGGAGTGGTGCGCGGCCGACGGCACGCCGACGACATGTGAGGCATTGGAAGGACTTACCGCCGATGCCATGCTGGCGGCGGCGATCCCCGGACTGTCGAACATGTCCGGCGGCGGGCGCTGGCTGGAGCGGGGGTGGCGCTGGTGCCTGTCGCATGACGCCGACGGCGGCGTGCTGGACGCTCTGCTGGAAGCCGCGTCGCGCGTTCCGGTCGAGGGGCTGTCGCCGCAACATTGGGCTGTCCTGACGGCGCGCCTGCGCGCCGGGTGGGCCGTGACGCGTCGCGCGCCCGCCGAAGCCCTGGAAATGCTGGCCGTCCCGCTGCCCGGTTTCGAGGCATGGCAGGTGCTGCGGGAGGCTGACTGCCTGGTCCGCATGGGACGGCGTGCCGACGCCGTGGCCCGATTGCTGCCTTTGTGGCGGGCCCTGCCGTGGCATCCCAATCTGACGCTGGCGCTGTACGAACTGGCGTTTCCTCTGCCGCCCGCGCCGCCGGAAGATCGCTCCCCCGCCATCCTGCTGTACTCCTGGAACAAGGCGGCGGTACTGGAGGATACGCTGCGTTCGTTGCGGGATACCGATACCGGAGATGCGCCGATCGTCGTGCTGAACAACGGTTCCACCGACGGCACGGCCGCCATGCTGGAGGCCCGGCAAGCCGAGTGGGGCGACCGCCTGCGCATTGTGACGTTGCCCGTCAATGTGGGCGCGCCCGCCGCCCGCAACTGGCTGCTTTCGTTGCCCGAAGCACAGGAACGGGACAGCCTTGTCTTTCTGGACGACGATTTGCTGTTGACGCCGGGCTGGCTCCAGACTCTGCAGAGCGCGGCGGCGGCATTTCCCCGCGCGGGGGTGGTGGGATGCCGGATCTTGGAGTGCGAACCGCCCCACGCCGTGCAATGCGCCGATTTCTTCTTGCTGCCGCCGGAAGATGGCGATCGCAGCTTCGCGGATTTTCAGGAGAAGATATTCGTTCATGGGGGCAGCATGGGCAGTCTGGATCGCCTGTTGACGCTGCATACCCGTCCGTGTCTGTCGGTGTCCGGCTGCTGTCATCTGATCCGCCGGAAAACGGTGGAAACCTGCGGCGGTTTCGATATCCGTTTCAGTCCCAGTCAGTTCGATGACCTGGAACGTGATTTGCGGCTGACGCTGGCCGGACATGAGATTGTCTGCGCCGGAGGGGCCGCCGTGCGCCATGTGCAGCATTCCAGCCTGCGACAGGCCGCGACGCGGGCCCGCACGGCCCATGTTTTCGGCAACAAGATCAAACTGGAATACCTGTACGCCGACAACGACGGCGTCGCCAGGGCCCGGGAGACGGCGCGACAGCGGGCTCAACGGGATCTGCTGCGCAAAGTCACCCGTCTCGCCGCACTGGAGGTCGCATGAGCATGCCCGCCGTATCCGTGATCATTCCCGCCTGGAATTTGTGGGAAATGACGCGCGCCTGTCTGGAAAGTCTGGCCCGGCACACCCCGCCGGAGCTTGTGGAAATCGTGGTGGTGGACAACGGCTCCACGGACGAAACCCGCGACGCCCTGGAGCCTGTGGGACGGGAACTGTTCGGCGGGCGTTTCCGCGCCGTGCGGCTGGAAGACAATCAGGGGTTTGCCAAAGGGTGCAATGCTGGAGCGCGGGCGGCCGCGGCCCCGCGTCTGTTTTTTCTCAACAACGACACGCTGGCGACGGAAGGCTGGCTGCCGCCGCTGCTGGCCGCGTTGGACGGTTCGCCGTTTCTGGGCATGGTGGGACCGTTGTTGCTTCTGCCCGGCGCCCGGCGCGTGCAGCATTGCGGCATCACCTTCGCGCCCACGCTGGAAGTGGAGCATATGTACGGGCTCTTTCCGGGCAATCACCCTCTGGCCCGCCGCCCACGCGCCTGGCAGGCCCTGACGGGCGCGGCGCTGTTGCTTTCGGCGGAGTTGTTCCGGCGGTGCGGCGGCTTTTTCGAAGGATACCGCAACGGATTTGAAGATCTGGATCTGTGTTGCGCCGTGCGCCGGGCGGGCTTGCGCCTGGGCAGCGTGCCGCAAAGCGTGCTGTTTCATCTGACCAGCCAGACGCCCGGCCGCTTTGATCATGATGGTCCCAATACCCGCCTGCTGAACGAACGCTGTCCCGGCGGTTTTGTGCCGGATCTGCACCGCATCGGCATGGAAGACGGATTCGCGCCCGCGCTCAGCCCCGCCCTGGAAGTGTACCTGACCTTGCCTCCGGAACGGGAAGCGGCCCTGACTACCGCGTTCACCCGAACCTTCGACGCCGACCGCTGCCGCCTGCGCCTGCTGGCCGAACCGCTCTGGCAGGGGGGATACGCCCTGCTGGCCGGGCATCTGGAACGTCTTGGCACGGCCGAAGCGTTGGTCGAGGCTCTGGATTGGCGCTCTCTGCAGGTGCATTTTTTTCCGCTGGCGGAGAACGCCGCGGCGCTGGCCCGGACCGCCGCCCGCGCCGGAGACGCCGTTATGGCGGAGAACGCCGTGCGCGCCGCGACCGATCTGCGGGCCACGGCGGCCGACACAGCCGCCCTGCGGAAAAAAGCCGACGCCCTGGCCCGTTGGGGGCGGAGCGTCGGCGACACGGCTCTGGCCGGATTGTATGCCGACTGGTTGCGACGCGCTCCCGGAGCGGATGTCGGCAGGCCCTGATGGTCATGGCCTCTACAGGCCGCCCGCCGGGTCGGTTTCCCGCCCCGATGGAACCTCTCCCGCCTTTGCGCCGCAACGGTTTTGAAAGATGGCTGTTCTCTTTGAGATCTTGTGCTCCGCCGTTTTCCGTCCCACGGCGTTGCAGGGCAAGCATTATAACCCTACAGCGTTTCGAGAATGAGATCCTCCAGGGCGCGCTTGGGCACGTAGTGGACGCCCGCGTCATCCCGCCAATAGTTGAAGGAACCGTCGGCAGGCATGGAAGCCAGGCGGCGTTCTTCCCCGGCCACGCCGAGGGCCAGCAGCAGCGCGATGTCCATGTCCTCGGGCACGCGAAGGATTTCCGGGCAGCGGGCGCGGTTGAAAGAGGCGTGAATGCAGCACCCCCAGCCCTTGCTTGTGGCGGCCAGCTGGATGCTCTGGGCCGCGATGCCCACGTCGAAGTGCACGATGGCGTTGGCGGTTTTGGGCATCAGAATGGCGATATACCCTGTGGGACGTTCGCCCTCCGCGGGGCCGTTCCAGTCTTTGAGCGCTCCGGCCCATTTTGTCTGGGGAAAGAGCTCCGCGCAGGCCTCCGGGCTGTGCACCAGCACGAAACGGAGTTCCTGAGCGTTGCGACCGCAGGGAGAGACGCGCGCGCAGTCCGTCAGCCATTCCAGATCGGCCGCGGAAAGCGGTCGCGACTGCTCGAAGCGGCGGCATGTTCGGGCCGCGTGGACGAGTTCTTCAAAATTCATGATCAGACTCCTTAGGATTTGGCGGCGCGCGGTCGCATGTGGTCCGTCAGTTCAGAATATACCGCATGGGATTGACGGGCGCGCCGTTGAGACGCACCTCGTAATGCACATGCGCGCCCGTGGTGCGACCCGTCATGCCTACATAGCCGATGACGTCTCCCCGGCGGACCCATTGTCCTTCCTTGACGATGTAGCGCTGCATGTGCGCGTATTTGGTGACGATGCCGCCGCCGTGGTTGATTTCCACGCTGTTGCCGTATGCGCCGTCCATGTTGGCGAAGGACACGGTGCCCTGCGCCGTGGCCAGGATGGGCGTGCCGATGCGGCTGGTGATGTCCAAACCCTTGTGGAATTCCCCGCGGCCGGAGAAAGGAGAGGAGCGGCCGCCGAAACTGGAAGAGATGAAGCCCTCGATAGGCCAGATGGACGGCAACGCGGACAATGCGTCTCGATTGGTGCGCATGGCGCGGAGCAGATCCTGCTGGCGGACTTCCTCCAGACGCACGTCCTCGGACAATTGTTTGAGGAAGGCGTGCATTTTTCGGGCGGTAAGTTCCTGGCGGTGCAGGGGCAGATAGGTGGTGGAGAAATCTTCGGCGTGTGAACCGCCGCGTCCGCCGACTTCGGCGGGATCTTTCTCCATATTCATCATCAGGCGCAGTTTGGTGTCGAACTGCTGCACGCGGTCCAGATCTGTGGCGACATCGCGAATTTTGCCGATCATGCTGAGCAACTGGTTGCTCTGTTCCTCCACAACCTTTTCCGTGTCGGACAGTTTGGCGTGGAGCAGCACGGTTTCGTGATAGTAGCGCCATAGCCAGATGTTGCAGGCGACAAGCGCGCCCACGGCCAGGAAACCGGCGAATCCCAACCAGCCGCGCAACCGCAGATTGCGGCTGCCGCTTTTACCTTCCTTGAATATGACGATGTGATATTTGCCCAGCAGCATATGCTCTCGTGATCGGGCCGTCCCCGGGGTGCGGGGGCGCCTCTTGTTGGGGCGTCTGAAAATACGCCTTTGGTAATGTTTTACAGAGCATAGGCGGACGGAAGCATCCTGTCAACATAGCGGCAAATCGGCGGTGCGGACGTTCATGGCGTCCGCTCCGGACGGACAGCTTTAACCTCCCGCGGGAGCGGACGCCCGCGCCGAATGCGTCTGAAAACCATATTGTTCAGGCGAAATGATGGCTGACTCTAAAAATCCCGGGACGTGTTCTTTTCCATCTGCCAGCGCGCCAAACCGTTGAAGATGCAGCGGCGGGCGTCTTTATAGACGCCGCAGAGCGTTTCCAGGGCGTCGGCCATATCGCTGCGTCCGGTGTTCCCGGCGGAGGGGCAGGGATTGGACCAGACGGGCAGTTTCCACCGTTTGGCGGCGCGGATGATGTTCGACTTCTCAAGCAGCAGGAGAGGACGGATGATTTGCAGCGCGCCGTTGAAAAACGGTTCGCGCATGCTCATGCCTTCCACACGGCCGTTTCGGCAAAGATTCATGAAAAACGTATGCACCAGATCATCGGCATTGTGCCCGAAGGCCAGATGCGTCAGGCGGTATTGCGCGCAGAGTTCGAACAGACGCTTGCGCCGCAGCCACGCGCAACGAAAACAGGGAGAGTTGCGCAGATTTTCTTCGGAATGGGCATGGGGGCCGTGATCGGTCACTTCCACATGGGCGGCGATGCCGTGTTGTTCCAGCCAGGGAATCAGGGGCGCATGGCTGTGCGGATCAAAACCGGGGTTGACGTGCAGCGCCATGATTTCGAACGGAAACGGCACGATGCGGCGGCGGATGGCCAACACCTGGAGCAGCACAAAGCTGTCCACCCCGCCCGACACGGCCACGCCGATACGTGCGCCCGGTGCGATCATGGCCGCGCGCTGCATGGCTTTGCCCGCGGATTTGACGCAGACTTCCTGCGCATAACTGAGTTTTTGTTTCTTCATCCGAAAATCCTTGTCCTTGCGCAATCAACGTATTCCTGATCCGTGCCCCCCATGCGACGGGAAGACCCGAATTTTTGCACACGGCGAGATCCGTCGTTCGGGCGCGCCGCCGCAAACAGTCACGCTTTCTCTTGCTGTAGGTATCACCCCGGAAAAAACTGTAGCTTTGGGAGAAAAAGCGGCGCGGATCACGTCGTCCGAAACCACAGGGCAAAATCATGTAACTTGGCTTATATCAAGGCATTCCCGGGGTTGGAGGAGGATAGGAACTTCCGTAAACGATCCTGTTTCAGCAAGGCGAAGTAACTTCGAAGCTGGTGGTAATTCAGCCGCATCTAAAAATGTTTTCCCATGGCTTGCCTGCGGCATGATACACGTCCTAAAAACGTCGGCATAGGCCAATTTACATGATTTTGCCCTGGCTGGGGGCAAGCCCCCAGTAATCTTTTCTGACGACCAAGTGGCCTCACTTGGTCGAAACAGTCCTTTTTTGAAAAACGCCCCTCCGGGGCATTTTTCTCTTTTATGGTCCGCGTAAGCGGTTTTTAGCGTTAAGATGACTTTGGCAGGGGCGCGGAGCATTCCGCGCCCCTGAGCAGCGTCTGAGGGATTAGAAATGCCTTTTCCCCCCAACGGGGGGAGCGCGGCGCGGTACTCCACCAGATGACCGCGACAGCAGCGGCTGAAAATATGATTCCCAAGGTCAGCAGGAAAAGCCCCGTATTAAGCCATGTGCTGCGTAAAGCCGAAACAGCAGCCTTTGCCTCATTGGAAGCGTTTAGGGTCAGGACTCATTAATCCGCCTGCTGCAAAGCCGCCTTTTTCCGTCCCGCGGCGTTGCACGGCCACCATTGACCTTGCAGTATGTTCAATACGGCTTCGGCCAATGGTGGCCGTGCGCCTTGCCGGCCGAAAAAATTCGGCTTTTCGCGGACGGCGTTTTAATGAGTCCTGACCCTAGTGGGCTGTCATTCTATAAATATCGGATAGAGGCGCTTCAATTTTATCCT
>CASQEL010000021.1 GCA_949427775.1 uncultured Desulfovibrionaceae bacterium | reverse complement strand
GAGGAAGTGCTGGCCGTGGCGGGCGGGGAAACGGTGGGGCGCCCTCATATGGCCCGCGTGCTGCTGGATAAAGGGTACGTGGGCAGCCTGCGGGAGGCGTTTGAACGCTACCTCGGCTATAACGGGTCGGCTTACGAGCCCAAGAAGACCTTGTCGCCGGTGGAAGCCGTGACCCTGCTGTCCGGATTGGGCGCGACCGTCAGTCTGGCGCATCCCCGGTTGATCCGCTGCCCTGACGCGTGGCTGGAGGACGTGGTGGCGACGCTGAAACCTCACGGGTTGAGCGCCATCGAAGCCTATCACAGCGAACACTCTCAGGCGGACGAGCGTTTTTGCGTGGATCTGGCGGCCCGGCACGGTTTGGCGTTGTCCGGCGGTTCCGACTACCACGGCGCGGCCAAACCCGGCATCTCGCTGGGCACGGGGCGTGGGGGGCTGCGGGTTCCCGCGTTTGTTCTGGAGCAACTCAGGCGATTGCGCCGGGAGCGCGGTTTGCCGGTATGAAGTTGCCGGAACTGCTGGCTCCCGCCGGAAATCGGGAACAGTTGGAAGCGGCGTTGCTCTATGGAGCCGACGCGGTGTACCTGGGCGGCGGCGAACTTTCCCTGCGGGCGGCGCGCGGCTTCGGGGACGACGATCTGGAAGAGGCGCTGCGGCTGTGCCGCGCCGGCGGCGCGCGGCTGTATTACTGTCTGAACGCCTTTCCCCGGCAGGGACAGCTGGGGCGCGTGGCCGCCCGTCTGGAACAACTGGCCGCGCTGGGAGTGGACGGCTGCATCGTCGCCGATCCCGGCGTGTTGCGTCTGGCGCGCCGTTTGTGTCCGGCGCTGCCCATCCACATGTCCACGCAGGCCAACACCTGCAATGCGGAGGCCGTCGCGTTCTGGCAGGAGCAGGGCGCCTGTCGGGTCAACCTGGCCCGGGAATTGCCGTTGCGCGAGATTCGGGCGGTGCTCCGGGCCTGTCCCGGACTGGAGACGGAGTGTTTTGTGCACGGCGCGTTGTGCCTGGCGTTGTCCGGGCAGTGTCTGCTCTCGGCCTGGCTCAACGAGCGTCCGGCCAATCTGGGGCAATGCACGCAACCCTGCCGCTACGAATACCGTCCTCTGACGCGAACGGGGGACGATCGCGCCGTCGGAGCGGCGTTGGAGCATCCGGCTTCCCTGGTGGTGGAGGAGGCCACACGTCCCGGCGAAGCGTTGTGGGAAGTCACCCGGGAGGGCGATTACGGGGCGCTGTGGGCCCCGGAGGACATATGCCTGATCCGCTACGCGACGTGGTTCGTCCGCGTGGGAATCAGCGCGCTGAAAATAGAGGGACGCATGCGCACCGGGGGCTACGTGGCCCATGCGGTGGACGCCTACCGCACGGCCCTGAGCGATCTGGCGTCCGGGGCGTTTCGCTCCGGGCTCTATGTGGAGGAACTGCGGCGGGCGTCGCTGCGTCCCATGGGCACAGGATTCTTTCTGCCCCGGCGACGGGCTGTGGGCGGCGCGGCGGCCCGCGCGGCGTTGCTGGCCCGTCTGGAAGAACCGGCGGGCGACGACGCATGGCATATCAGCGTGCGCGGTCGGTGGGAAGCGGAAAACCCCGCCGTGTTGTTGCTGCCGGGATTGCGGCGGCCTGTGCTGGCGCCCGGAACATACGCGCTGGAGAATCATCGGGGAGAGCGGGTCCGCACGCTGCACCCCGGCATGCGGGGCCTGCTGCGGTGCGCCGCGCCTTCGGCGGCGCGCGGCATATATGTGCGCGCTGTTGCGCCATGACGGCGCCTGTCGGCGTTATGCCTTTTTCGTCCGCCTGCCGCGTCATATGTCATCCATAAGAGTGTCTCCCGACGACGCCCGGCCCGGACGCACTGATGACGCGCCGGCTCCGCTTTGGGGAAATGCCGCGGCGATGGGAATCTTGACGTTCCGCGCCGTTTGGCATACGGCTTGACATTCCGATGACGACACAGGAACCCAGGGAGAGAGGCCCGTGGACGAAAGGGATCAGCAGCAGAAAAAGAAGACCGTGAAGCTCGGCACCAGGTCGCCCCATGCGGGCTACTTCATGCCCATGTTGGAGAGTTTTGCCGCGCGCGACGATCTGAATGAGGTCGTGAAAAGCCGCGTGGTGAAGTCCTGCGATTTGCTGGACGCGGGCGTTCCCCTTTTCCCCAACGATTTTCGCAAACAGAACGATATCGCCCCGGTCGTGGCCGCCCATGAGGGCATGAGCGCGGAAACGCTGGGGGAATGTTCGGAAAAAGTGGCGTTGGCCGGCCGCATCGTCTCGTCCCGCTCTTTCGGCAAGGTGGCGTTTTTTCACCTTATGGATCAGAGCGGCAGCATTCAGTGCTATGCGGCTAAAGAACATCTGGGCGACGAGGCCTACGCTGTTTTCAAGAAATTCGACATCGGCGACATCGTGGGCGTCGTGGGCTCCCTGTTCCGCACCAAGACCGGAGAACTGACCGTTTCCTGCGAATCCGTGCGGCTGTTGTCGCGTTCCATGCGCCCCCTGCCTGAAAAATACCATGGTCTCAAAGACATGGAGACTCGCTACCGGCAGCGGTATGTGGATCTGATCGTCACGCCGCGCGCCCGGGAAATCTTCCGCAAGCGCAGCCTGATTGTGCGCGAGTTCCGCCGCTTCATGGAAGACAGGGGATTTCTTGAGGTCGAAACGCCCATGATGCAGCCCATCGCCGGAGGCGCCACGGCCCGTCCTTTTGTGACGCACCACAACGCTCTGGACATGCAGTTGTATCTGCGCATCGCGCCGGAACTGTACCTCAAGCGGCTGCTGGTGGGCGGTTTCGAAAAAGTGTTCGAGATCAACCGCAGTTTCCGCAACGAAGGCATCGACACGCGGCACAACCCGGAATTCACCATGTGCGAATTTTACTGGGCCTACGCCACCTTCGAGGATCTGATGGATCTCACGGAACAGTTGTTCGCCCATGTGGCCACGGCGGCCTGCGGCGGCACGGTCGTCACCTACCAGGGGCAGGAAATCGATCTGACTCCCGGCCACTGGCGGCGTATGGAGTTTTTTGAATCATTGGAGGTCATCGGCGGGCATGCCGCGGATTTCTACAACGACTACAGCAAGGTGCAGACGTATATCCGGGAGCGTGGAGAAAAGGCCACCGATGCCGAAAGTCTGGGCAAACTCCAGGCCAAGCTGTTTGACCTGGATGTGGAACCCAAGTTGATCCAGCCGCATTTCATTTATCACTATCCCACGGCCATTTCGCCGCTGTCGCGCCGCAACACGCGGAATCCGGAGATCACGGACCGTTTCGAGCTGTTCATCACCGGGCGCGAACTTTCCAACGCCTTCTCGGAACTCAACGACCCCATGGATCAGCGCATGCGTTTTGAAGAGCAGGTGCGCGAAAAGGAAGCGGGCGATGACGAGGCGTGCAGCATGGACGAGGATTATCTGCGCGCCCTGGAATACGGCATGCCCCCGGCGGCCGGGCAGGGCGTGGGCATAGATCGATTGGTCATGTTGCTGACGGATTCGCCGTCCATCCGGGAAGTCATTCTTTTCCCCCTGCTCAAGGCGGAGGTGTAACCCCGGTTTATGGCTATTCGTTCCGTCAAGATGTCCTTTGAATTGTTCGTTGCCCTGCGGTATCTGTTCTCGCGCCGCAAGCAGACCTTCATTTACATCATCTCGTTGATGTCCATTCTGGGCGTCGCGCTCGGCGTCGGCGCGCTGGTGGTGGTGTTGGGCGTGTACAACGGCTTCACCACCGACATCCGGGATAAAATTCTCGGGGCCAACGCCCACGCCATCGTCATGTCCCGCGTTCCCTCGCAACTGGACGATTATGAGCCGTTGCTGGAGAAAATCCGAGCCACGCCCGGTGTGACCGGAGCCACGCCCTTTCTGTACACCGAGGTGATGCTCTCGTCGTCCCACGGAGTGAAAGGGCTGGTGTTGCGGGGCATCGATCCCGTGTCCGCGCCCGAAGTGCTGGGCATTCTCTCGGACATGACGGCGGGCAGCGCCACGGCGCTGGCCGAACAGGGGGAGACGCCCGGTCTGGTCGTCGGAGAGGAATTGGCCCGGCGTCTGGGACTGAGCATCGGAAGCCGCCTCAACCTGCTTTCGCCCTCGGGGCAGAAAACCTCCACCGGATTCGCGCCGCGCATCCGGCCTTTCGAGGTGGTGGGAATTTTTAAAACCGGCATGTTTGAATACGATTCCTCCCTGGGATTCGTGTCCCTGGATGCTGCCCGGGACGTGCTGGGATTGCCGAGGAACCGGATCTCCGGCATCGAAGTCACAGTCAGGGACGTCTACGCGGCCGACGCCGTGGCCGCGGCTTTGACGGAAAAACTGGGAGCTCCGTTCCACGTGCGCCACTGGATGGAAATGAACGCCAACCTGTTCGCGGCGCTCAAACTGGAAAAGCTGGGCATGTTCATCATTCTGGCCATGGTGGTGCTTATCGGTTCCTTCTCCATCGTGACCACCCTGGTGATGCTGGTCATGGAAAAAACGCGCGATATCGCCATTCTCATGTCCATGGGAGCCACGCGGGGCATGATCCGGCGTATCTTCATGCTTCAGGGAACCATCATCGGCATTATCGGCACGCTGTTGGGCTATGCGCTGGGCATAGGTTTCGCCGGGTTGCTCAGGCGCTATCAGTTCATCAAGCTGCCGCAGGGGGTCTATACCATGGATCACCTGCCGGTGCTCCTTTCCGTGTCCGACATCGCCATTGTGGGCGGCAGCGCCATGCTGCTCTGCTTTCTCGCCACCATCTATCCGGCGCGTCAGGCGGCGCGCCTCGAACCGGCGGAAGCCCTGCGGTACGAATAAATGATCCCACTGTATGAATTTTGCGGGGTAGGCAAAAAATTTGCCGGCCCTGGAGAAAGTCTGGAAATTCTCAAGAAAATTGACCTTGTTATCCATGCCGGGGAGTCTCTCGCCATCGTCGGCGCGTCGGGGTCCGGCAAATCCACCCTATTGCATCTTATGGGTGCTCTTGATACTCCGTCCGAGGGAACCTTGGCTTTTGACGGCAGAGACCTGGCGTCGCTGTCGCCGGACGAGAAAGCGGCCTTCCGCAACACATCCCTCGGCTTCGTGTTTCAGTTCCACCATTTGCTTCCGGAATTTTCCACGGTGGAAAATGTGGCCATGCAGGCGCTGATCGCGGGGGTTGCCCACGCCGAAGCCTATGCGCGGGCGCGGGAAATGCTGGAGCGGGTCGGGCTCGGCGACAGACTGGAGCACAAGGTGACGACGCTTTCCGGGGGAGAACGGCAACGGGCGGCCATAGCGCGCGCGGTGCTGATGCGGCCCAGAGTCCTCCTGGCCGACGAGCCCACGGGAAATCTGGATGAAAAGACCGGCGCCCGTGTGGGAGAATTGCTGGCGGAACTGAATCGCGAATTGGGCATGACGCTGGTTATTGTTACCCACAACAACGACCTTGCGGCATGCATGGGCCGGAGTCTCGAACTTCGTTCAGGAGTTTTATATGATAAAACAGATTGTTAGCCTGGTTCTTCTGACCTGTTGCGTGCTCTGCGGCGGCGAGGCCGCCCAAGCCGCCCGCAAAGGGAACCCGGCCGCGCCCAAGGCTCCGCTGGTGCTGGTGCTGCCGTATCAGGTCAATGTGGGGCCGGAAATGTCCAACCTGAACGAAGAGCTGCCTCAATTGATCAGCGAGCGTCTCAAAACGCAGGGGTTGCGGGTTGTGTCCATGGCCCGGGCACGCTCGCTGCTTCGGCAGCGCGACGTGGAGACGCTGGATCTGGCGCAGGCCCGCGCTCTGGCCGAGGCCGCCGGAGCGCAGTTCGTCGTATACGGCAGCCTGAATCAGCTGGGTGAAGGCTTTGCCATGGATTCCCGGCTGGTGCCCGCCTCGGAAGGCGGCAAAGCCCGGCCCGTGACCATTCAGAAAGACGCGATGATCAGTCTGGCCTCCGCCGTGGACGAATTGGCGGGTCAGGTTGTGGCCGGGGCGGCTCCGGCAGGGGACGCGGCCGCGCCGATGCCGGGCGTCGGCGAAGCATTGCCCCTTTCCGGCGGCCTGGCTGACGTGAAGGTTCGCGGCATGAAAGTGCTGGACCCCGATGTCGTGCTCATGCGCCTGTCCATCCGCAAGGGCGACGATCCCGACGAGAAGGCCATCAACGACGAAGTGCGGCGCGTCTGGGACATGGGCTATTTCAGTGACGTGCAGGCATTCATCGAACCGGGCAATGTTCTGGTCTTCAGCGTGGTGGAAAAACCCCGCATCGACAACATCGTCGTCGAGGGTTCCGACAAGGTGGACCGGGAAGACATCCTGGCGGCCATGAGCACCAAGACCGGGTCGGTGCTCAACGAGCGGTTGCTGGCCGAAGACCTTCAGAAGATCACGGAACTCTACCGCAAGGAAGGTTACTATCTGGCCAAGGTGGATCACCGCATTGACGCCCGACCGGGCGGGGCGGGAGCCGTGCTGGCGCTGCAGGTCGCCGAGGGCAACAAACTGTACATCAAGGAAGTGAAGGTCGAGGGCCTCAAGGAGATCACGCAGAGCGACCTGGAAGAATACATGGCGCTGCGTCCCCGCACCCTGTTTTCCTGGTTTACGGGCACGGGCGTGCTGAAGGATGAATATCTGGATCGCGACTCCAACGCCATCGCCGCCTACGGTCTGAATCAGGGGTTTGTGGACATTCAGGTTTCGGCCCCCAAGGTCGACTACAAGGACGACGGGATCTACATCACCTTTGAAGTCAGCGAAGGCCCGCGTTACAAAATCGGCGAGATCAAATTTGCCGGAGATCTCATCGACACCGAGGAACGGCTGTTCAACGTCGTCAAGCTGGACGAACAGCAGAAGGATCAGGAATATTTTTCCCTAGGCGTCATGCAGGAGGACACCAAGCGCCTGACGCAGTTTTACGGTGACTACGGATACGCTTTCGCCGAAGTGGATACCAAGATTCTCAAGGATGAGAGCGGAGAGCCCAAGCTCACCATCGGCTACCTGATCAACAAAAAGCAGAAGGTCTATATTCGCCGCGCCACGGTGGAAGGCAACCTGAAAACCCGTGACAACGTCATTCTGCGCGAACTCCGCCTGGCCGACGGCGATCCCTACGACGGCGCCAAGCTGCGGCGCTCCAACGAGCGCCTTACCCGGCTGCGCTACTTCTCCGCGGTGGATACCGAACTGGTGCCCACCGGCGTGGAAGAGGAAGTGGACCTCAAGGTCAAGGTCAAGGAGAGCAACACCGGCGCGCTTATGGGCGGCGTCGGGTATTCGTCGTATTACGATGTGGGCGTGACGGCTTCCATCATGGAGCGCAACCTCTTCGGCCGCGGCTATTGGGCGCAACTGCAGGGCTTTTTCTCCTGGCGGCGCACATCGGGCGTGCTCTCCTTCACCAACCCCCGCGTTTATGATACGGATCTGCTCATCGGCAACGATCTGTACTATACCTACGATTATTGGGACGACTTCACCAAGGAAACCATCGGCGACACCATCCGGCTGGCCTACCCCATCGGAGAGTACACCACCGTGGGCGGCGGCTATCGTTTGGAACGGTACAGCCTGTACGACATGGACGACGACGTCTCTCCGACTATCAGCGACTACAAGGGCATCAACTGGACCAGCGCCGTGCATGCCCGCATTACACGCGATACCACGGATAACCGGGAACGGCCCACCAAGGGGACCATCACGCGACTGTGGGCGGAATACGGCGGCGGCGGTCTGGGCGGCAACGACAACTTCGTCAAGGCCGTGGCCGACTGGCAGGGCTTCTACACATGGAGGCCGAATCACACCTTCCATGTGCGCGGTCGCCTGGGCGGCGCTTTCAAGAATACCAGCGAACTCGTGCCCGTGTTCGAACGCTTCTGGGTGGGCGGCATAGATACCATCCGCGGATATTCCTACTCGGATCTTTCACCGCGTGACAAACGCTACGCCGATCAGATCGGCGGTGACCGCATGGGGGTGGCCAACTTTGAATATGTATGGACCTTCCAGAAAGAGCTGGGACTGGCGTTGGTGCCGTTCTATGACATCGGTTTCAATATCGATTCCCGCTATATGACGCCGGTGCAGGATTATATCGTGTCTTCGGCGGGTCTGGAACTGCGCTGGCGGTCGCCCATGGGCGATCTGCGCATCGCCTACGGCATTCCGTTGGTCAGGGACTACGACCATGAAATGCCCTCGGGCCGCCTGGAATTCACCATGGGGCAGTTTTTTTAGACAGGATTTGTTTTCGCGCTCCTGAGGGAGTGGGACGGAGGGCGTTCGCGGCATGCCGCGAACGCCCTTTGTCATGGGCCATGACGCTCAGGGAGACGTATCATCATCCCTGTCGGCCTGGAGAGGCAGTCACGTATTTGCGCCCTTTCCTTGCGTTACTTCTTGAAACTATATATCCCATAAACTGGCCCGGTTTTTCGCGTCGTATACGATGGAACACCGGGGTCGCGCGGCGTGTGAGGCATGTCCGCGTTCTGTCCCCCAACACTATTTTTCAGGAGAGTAAGCATATGAACAGTCTGTTGAAGTGCACCGGTCTTCTTGCCCTGCCCGTTCTGGGGCTCATGCTGGCTTCCCCCGCCGACTCCGCGCAACAATGGATCGGCAATCCCGCCACCGGGGCGGAATTGTATGATGCCTGCGTGCCCTGCCATACCCTGCGAGGCAACGGTATCGCCGGGGCGAAGGAAGACGCGCTCATCGACAAGATGAAAAAGTACCGGACCGGCACGTATGCCTCCCCCAAGATTCAGGGCATGCAGAAAGTTTTGCAGTCCATGTCCGATCAGCAGCTATTTGATCTTGCGGCGTACATAACAAAGATGTAAATTAAGTTTGCAAGGGGGGGAATTTTCTAGACTTTTTCAGAAAAATTCCTCCCCGGCGAACGCCCCTTTTTGCGAAATCGCTTAAAAAGCGTAACACGATCCGGGCGGTGGTCGAGAGTTTCTATCCACAAGTTTTTTCAAAGGAATACTCCCATGGCGCAATGGTCCGCAAAACGCTTTCTTTCCCCTTTGATGGGACGCCTGCTTCCGGCGGTGGGGTTTGCATGCGCGCTGTGTGCGCTGGTGGCTGTCATCTATGATACCGGTTACGGCGCATTGCCTCCTGCGGAAAAGCGCTACTCCAGGGCCCGCGCCGCGGTGGAGACGCTCAAAACGGACGCGAAACGCAGCGGCTACCGTGAACATTGGCTCAAACTTGCCGATGAATTTTACAATATTTACAAATTGGACACCAAATGGGCCAATCGGCCGGCCGCTCTGTATCGTTCCGCCGATACGTTGGAGGAACTGGCCGGCCGTTCGTACGCGGAGCGGGATTTCCGTCTGGCGGTGGAACGGTATGAACAGGTGGCTTTGCGCCACGCCACCAGCCGCCTCGCCGATGACGCTCTGTACCGCGCCGCGCTGATCCGCGCGCAGCATCTGAACGACCGCAACGGCGCGCTGCAGTTGCTGAAGCGCATCCGCACGCAATACGCGCGCGGGGATATGGCCCCCCGCGCGGCGACGTTGGAAAAGTCGCTGCAGTCCGGTGCGCAGGCATCCGCCCAGAGTGTGGCTGCCCGCGGATCTGTTGCCGAACTGACCCAGGTTTCCTGGACCACCCTGAATAAAAACAGCGTGCGCATCGTCGT
The DNA here is from genome assembly GCA_949427775.1 of uncultured Desulfovibrionaceae bacterium. Taxonomy (GTDB): domain Bacteria; phylum Desulfobacterota; class Desulfovibrionia; order Desulfovibrionales; family Desulfovibrionaceae; genus CASQEL01. Next base: position 3,366 of record CASQEL010000021.1, on the reverse strand, counting down.
TGAGCTGGACCGGGATGCCGGATGGCAGGCCCGTATGCAGGAGGCTTCCAAAAATGCGCCTGCCCGGTTGATCCTGGATATGGTCAATACCGCGCCGCAAAAGCAGGTAAAGCCCGGCGCGCGCGTCAAGGGAAGTTTGCTGACGCGAGTGCGCGTGGCCCAGGCCTCTGCGAATCGCACGCGGCTGATGTTCGATTTCTCGGCGGCCCGTCGGTATGACGCCAGGGTCGAGCAGGATCCTTTCCGGATTATTCTGACGGTGGCGGCGGGCAACGCGCCGCTGCCCAAAGGCGTGGGAGGAAGGGTCGGTTTTGCCGAACTCCAGCAACCCACGCCTGAAGCGGAGCGCGTGGCGGCGGTTCGTGTCGCTCCTGAACGCACCCCGCCGCAGAGCCCCGCGCGGCAGGTTCAGGAGCGGCAGGCGCGCAAGGTCAGCGCTGAAAGCGCGCTGAACATGGCCGAACAATTGGGCCTGACCGTGCAGACCGTCTTTATTGACGCGGGACATGGCGGCAGAGACCCGGGAACCATTCATAATGATGTCGTGGAGCGGGAACTTGTGCTGGACATCGCGCGTCGTGTGGGGCGTCTGTTGGCTGCCAACGGTTTGGACGTGATCTACAGCCGCACCTCGAACACAACCGTTCCGCTGAGCACCCGCACCCGCAAGGCCAACGCCCGGCGGGCCGATCTGTTCGTGTCCATCCATATCAACGCCAGTCCCCGGCCGGAAGCCCACGGACTGGAGACGTATTACCTGGATCTTGCCCGCAATACGCAGTCCGCACGGGTGGCCGCCCTGGAAAACGCCGCCAGCGACCGTAAACTGGGGGATATGCAGAAAGTGCTGGCCGACATCATGCTCAGTGCCCGCACGCAGGAGTCCGGTCGCCTGGCGTCCGATATTCAGCGCCTGGCCGTTTCCCGCATAGGCAAACGCGGATTTGCGGTGAAAAACGGCGGCACCAAGTCCGCGCCGTTCCATGTGCTCATCGGAGCGGGCATGCCCGCCGTTCTGGTGGAAGTGGGGTATTGCACCAACCCTCGGGAGGCGCGCAACCTGCTCAATCCATCGTACCGGCACGCCGTTTCCGAAGGCATCGCGGAGGGGGTCATGGCCTACCGCAATCGCCTGCAACGACGTAATTCCGCGGAGATTACCTTGACGCCCACGTCGTAGGGTGCTATCTGGACTTTAGAATTTTTCGATAGAACATATAGTGTTTTGTCGATATTGTAACTAAGGCTTTTTATTGTATAATTATATGGGGCGACGCGGCGGAACCGCACGATGCCCGGGCTTTCGCTGTGCCTGCGGTGGCGGAGAGCCGGCTTCGGCGCGTACGCATCCTGTAAAAAAATCCGTCCTGGGGAAGGAGTTTCACAATGCGGAGAGTGCTCTTCACGGCCGTTGCGGCCTGCCTCTTGATGGCCAACGTGGCGTTGGCCGAGACCAAAATCGGTGTAGTCGACATGCAGGTTGTGGCGACCCAGAGCGACCCGGCCAAGGATGCCCAGAACCGGATGAAGTCCAAGTACGGCGCCGAGCGTAATCAGCTGGAAAAGCAGACCAAGGAATTGCAGAAAAAAGCGGAGGCCCTGAAAGGACAGGCCGCCAGCGAAGAGAAGAAAGTCGAATTTATCCGTCTGAAGCGCGACCTGGACGAAAAAACCCGTATGTTCGCCCGAAAGGTGGAACAGGACGAAATGAAGATCCGTCAGGATATGGTGACGTTGGTGTTCCGCGCCGCGTATGAAGTCGCCCAGCGCAAGGGCTACAACTTTGTGGTTGATGTGACCGCCGGCGGCGTGCTCTACGCCGATCAAAACATGGATCTGACAAACGACGTGCTGGCGGAAGTGAACAAGTTGTGGAAGTCCGGCGCCATCAAGGGCTCTCCCAAGGGCAAGAAATAGTCCCTTTCGTCGACGACAGACCGGCTCTCCCCGGATCCAGCGCGCTGGGCCGGGGAGTTTTTGCAACCGCCGCGTGCGTCCGGGGCAGGGCGCTTCGCAGACGAAATGGAGATCGCAATGACACAAGAGAGAGCCTCTTCCCCGCAGACCATGGACATCCGCCGCATTCTGAACCTGCTGCCGCACAGGTATCCTTTTTTGCTCGTGGACAGAGTCGTGGAGTGCGTCCCCGGCTCCCATATCAGGGCGTATAAAAACATCACGTTCAACGAACCGTTTTTTCAGGGGCACTTTCCCGGCGCGCCCATCATGCCCGGCGTGTTGATACTGGAAGCTCTCGCTCAGGCCGGCGGCCTGCTGGCGGCTTCCGGTATGGAAGATACCTCCGGCAAGCTCTTTCTGTTTACCGGACTGGACGGCGTGAAGTTTCGCCGTCAGGTGGTTCCCGGCGACAGACTGGAACTGGAGTGCTCCGATATGCGGCTCAAGCTTAATCTGTGCAAGATGGAAGCCCGCGCCCTGGTGGACGGCAAGTTGGCGGCGGAGGCGCGGATTACGGCGGCCATAGCCGACCGGGACAGGGGATGACTCTGGTGAGCGGCGCCGCGCCGAAAGTGGCGCTGGTGCATTATTGGCTGGTCAATATGCGGGGGGGCGAGCGGGTGCTCGAAGCGCTGTGCCGCCTCTACCCGCAGGCCGACATTTTCACGCACGTGCTGGACAGGCAACGCCTTTCCCCACTGCTGCAATCCCGGAACATTGCGACGACATTCATCCAACGTCTGCCCGCCGGCCGACGGTTGTACCAAAAATATCTTCCTCTCATGCCCCTGGCGCTGGAACAATTGGATCTCGGCGGTTATGATTTGATCATTTCCAGCGAATCCGGACCCGCCAAAGGCGTGCTGACGCGCGCGGAAAGCACGCATATCTGCTACTGCCATACGCCCATGCGTTATCTGTGGGATTTTTATCCTCAATACCTGGCTGCCGCCTCCGCGCCGGTACGACTGGCCATGCGTCCCTTGTTTCATCGCCTGAGGCAATGGGATGTGCTGTCGGCCGCCAGGGTGGATCATTTCGTCGCCAACTCGCGCACTGTGGCCCGGCGCATCCGCAAGCACTGGCGGCGTGACGCGGCCGTGGTGCATCCCCCTGTGGACACGGGGGCTTTTCCGCTGCGAGAGGGCACGCGGGGAGATTATTATCTGTATCTGGGACAGTTGGTCGACTACAAGCGTGTGGATCTTGCCGTGGCGGCCTGCACGCGGCTCGGGCGTCCCTTGGTGGTGGTCGGCGAAGGCGAAGCCCGAAAACGTCTGGAAGCCCAGGCCGGTCCTTCCGTGCGTTTTGTGGGACGGCGTGACGGCGCGGAAATCGCGCGCCTGTATGCCGGATGCCGGGCCTTGCTGTTTCCCGGCGAGGAAGATTTCGGCATCGTGCCGGTGG
>CASQEL010000020.1 GCA_949427775.1 uncultured Desulfovibrionaceae bacterium | reverse complement strand
AAAGGGCGATCAAAAAGCGCAGTTGGCGTTCGACATGCTGGTGCACGGCATCAAAAAAATTCTGGGCGGCTATTTCTTCCTGCTGGGCCGTGTGGACGCCATCGTCTTTACAGCGGGCATCGGCGAAAACGACCAGCATGTCCGGGCCGCCGTCTGTGAGGGCCTGGAAGGCTTCGGCATCCACCTCGACCGTAAGGAAAACGATGCCCGCAAGCCCGGAGCCAGAGCCATCAGCACGGCGGACAGCAAGACGCCCGTGCTGATCATCCCCACCAACGAAGAACTGCAAATCGCTCAGACCACCCTGGAAGTGCTCGGCGCTACCGCCTAGAACATTTCAAATCTGCAGCAGGCCGTCCGTTGTATTTCCGCATCGGACGGCCTCTTCTCCCCTCAGATATGCCGCGCAAATCATGACGCTATCTCGTCCCCTCCGTACCAGACCCTCGTCAGCGTCAGGCCGTGGGCCGGGGCCGTGGCCGGCGCACGGCGACGATCTCCGCAGGCCAGGAGTTCCGGCACGTCGTACACCGGGAACTTGCCCCGGCCCACGGCCACCAGCAGGCCCACCATGTTGCGCACCATTTGTTTGAGAAAACCGTCGGCCGTCACGCGCAACACCGACAGGTACGGAGTCCGCGGCATAACGACGCAGGAATCTTCTTCTCCTGTCGAGGGCAGACGCACGACGCTGTGGATGGTTCGCCGCGTATGGCTGATATCGGTACCGGTATTCTGAAATACGGAACAGTCATACGCCCCCGTCAGAAGCGGCAGGGTCGCGTCCAGCAGTTCCAGATCCAGCGGCCCGCAGTCCCAGGCGAAGGGACGCAATCTGGGCGGCATGCATTGCCTGTTGCGCCATAGCGTATAGGAATATGTCTTGCCCACGGCATCAAAACGGGCATGAAAGTCTTCGGAAACAGGTTCCACCGCCAGAACGCTGATGTCTCCCGGCAGGGTCGTATTGAAAATACGCCGCCAATCCAGGTGCGCCCTGGACTCCGGCACATCCATATGGGCGACCTGCCCGTCAGCGTGGACGCCGGAATCCGTCCGCCCCGCGCCGTGAACACGAACCGGAAAACCGGTCACATTGCTGACGACGCGCTCCAGTTCCCCCTGAATGGTGGGAGGCCCCCCGGGCTTGTCCTGAATCTGCCAACCACAATAGCGCGTTCCCACATAGGCGACGGTCAATTTCACTCTGGGCATACACAGATCATCATAATCGCCGAAAGCAGACCGTCTACTGAGGCAGTTGCATGTGCGTGGACATCTCGGACAGTTTGGCCGCTTTCTGGGAATCCATATACGACAGAATCTCTCCCGCCATTTTGGGTTTCAGACTGAACAAAATCCGCGCCGCGGCGCCTTCGTCCATGGCTTCCAGCGCGCGGGCCGCGCTCTTGGGTTTCATGTTGGCGTACATGTTCACCAGAGTGTTGACCTTGCCGGACTCCACCCCCTTGGCCTGATCCAGCATGCCCCGTACCTTCTGTTCCGCCGATTGCAGCTCTTTGAGACGCTGCTCCATCTGTTCCTTCAAAAGCAGGATTTCCCGTTCCTGGCGTTCCAGTTCCTCTTTCTTGCTGTTGGGATCTTCCGGCGGCACATACGGCCCCACATTGGGAGCGGGCAGGGCCGCTTGCGCCGAGCCGTTCATCTCAGGCAGACTGGAACCCGCGGGCAAAGGACGCGCCGTGGTGGAGCGCGGCGGCAAGGGAGTGCCGTCAGGCCTCTGACCACGAGGAATCTGCTGCGACGGCGGCACGAAGGGCGAACCGCCGGAAGGCGTGGGAATGGTCGGCGACGGCGGCGTATCCAACGCGGCGGCGTGCGCCACCCGCTCGACGCCCAGGCGCGGCACGGGCAACCGATCCAACTTCAGGATATTACGCCACCATTCCTCCTGCGCGGCAGGCCGGGCGGGACCGTCCACACCACTGTGCAACAGTGCCGACACCTGTTCCGTCCGGGCTGTATTCGATGCGGTCGTTTCCTGCGCAACCGGAGCTTCCGCCTCCGGCAGCGGCGCGGGCGTAGGCAGAAAGCCCGTGGCTCGCGTCGGAGAGGACAGAGATGCCTGATGCGTCTCCGATGCGGTGGCGGCCGCCAGCAGATCCGGCAGGGCCGCCTTGGACAGCGGCCTGGCCTCCGCCGCCGCGGCGGCCGCGGCGGCGCCCTGAGGTTCGCCGGACGGCGGGGACGCAGGCGACGCGGGCGCGGGCAGATCTTCCGGCCGCTCCGCCGTCTGAACATTGACGGGCGCCGTCAGCCGCACAGGGGCGGGCCTGCGCGCCTCGACCACGGGCGCTGTCTTTTCCGAGCCGACAAAATCCAGACGCAGTTCCGGGACGGGCACGCCCGTCACCATGGCGATGAACAACGTCAGTTTCACCACGCCCAGAGCGATGAGCCAGCGGCAAAGTCTAGAGAGCCGGAGCTTTGTAACGTAAGGTGGCTGTTTCATCATTGGTGCGCTGCTCCTTGAGGCGTTCTTCATGCACGTAATATTCTTTCTGGTGATCTTTGAGTTTTTCCAGAAGTTTTCTGTCCTTGGCGCGTTCCTGCAATACGCTGCGGGCATCCGCCACAGCCTGCGTCAAACTGCGCAGGCGCATCACTGCGGACGCCAGATCGGCACGCAGCCCTTTGACGAAATTCTCCAGCAGCCAACGCTCTCCCGAAGACAGGGCGATATCCCGGTAGAGCTTGACTTCCTGTTCCGTCAACAGGTCTTTAAGCCGCACAGCCCGTTCTTCCTCACGCAGCCGCAACCGTTCGGCATCGGCCAGTCGCACTCTGGCTTCTTCCTCAAGCTGTCCCCGGTAGTCCAGGACTTTCTGCATTTTGAAATGGAACGACATGCCTGTGCTCCAACTCCGTCAGCGTATCGTCGGTATGTCTTCCCCATATACAAAATTTGTGCCGAATTCCCGCGTCACGCCGCGAAAACACTGCCATGCGGGGAGTCCGGCCCTATACAGCGGCATGATTCAGAGGACCGCAGCCCTTGCCCGGCGTGTAGCTTTGCCGCAACGCCCGGTTGACGAACTCCTGTCCCCTGGTCACGGCTACCCGCAGCGGCAACCCCATTCCCAGTCCGGTGGCGATGGCAGCCGACAAGGTGCATCCCGTGCCGTGGTTGTTCGCAGTCTCCACATGCGCCTGCCGCAATGGGAGCGGAGCCGTGTCGGGCAGGCACAGCCAGTCGGTGATCATAACCGCGTTATCGAAATGGCCGCCCTTGATGAGCACCGCCGCGGCGCCCATGCCGAGCATGCGGCGGGCGGCTTCCGCCACGTCGTTTTCGTCGTGCATCTTCATGCCTGCCAGCATTTCCGCCTCCGGCCTGTTGGGCGTCAGCAAATCAGCGCCGGGAATCAACCGTTCCACCAGCGCCGCCACGGCGTCTTCCCGCAACAACGCGCAACCGCTCTGACTGACGGACACAGGGTCCACAACCAGAGGAAAATCGCGCCCCCGCAGCCCTTCCGCCACGGCGGCGATGATCTCGGCGGAAAACAGCATGCCGGTTTTGGCTGCCGCCACGGGAAAGCCCTCCAGCACGGTGCGCAGCTGCAGCGCCACGAACGCAGGATCAGGCGCGTGAATTCCGGCGACGCCCAATCCGTTTTGCGCCGTCAACGCCGTGACGACGCTCATGCCGTAGCCGCCCAAAGCCATAATGGTCTTGAGATCCGCCTGAATGCCCGCGCCGCCCCCGGAATCGGAACCGGCAATGGTCAAAATATTATGATGTTGCATCATCCTTCACCACCTTGGGTAAACGCATCCCTATCCGCTGTCCTGTCGCGAGATACGGACGCGAAAGATTTTGGAGAAGACGCCGGTTCCCGACTACCGCGGGCGGCAAAAATCCGGGATTGCGCCCCGGAGATGTTCCGCGCGACAATGAAGATGCAGTTTTACCACGGCGTCAGTATCGAAAATGCGCATTCTCGACGCTGCTCCGCGCTATACGGCGGCGTCCAACAACATATGATCGCGATGAATCACTTCCGGATAGTGGGCATCTCCGAGAACAGCCGCCACTTCGTGCCGCTTGAGCCCCATGATCCGCCGCAACTCTTCCGCCGTGTAGTTGCTCAAGCCCACGCCGAGGTGCGCTCCGTCGTGCGTGACAATGCGCACCAGCGCTCCGCTTCGGAAATTCCCTTCCACACCGCAAACGCCGCCCGGCAACAGGCTGCCGCCTTTTTCCGACAGCGCCACCGCCGCTCCGGCGTCCACAAAAACCGTTCCCGCCGGGTCCGACTGGTAGGCCAGCCAGAACTTCCGCCGCGATATGGGATGTATCTCCGGACGCACCCAGGTACCCGGCAGAACCCCGCTCGCCGGATCGTCCGACGCCGCAGCGGCCTGCGCCATACTCCGCGTGATGATGCCCGGCGTTCTGCCCGGCAGGATCAACGTAGGCACGCCCAGTTGCGCGGCACGGCGCGCGGCCAGCAGTTTGGAATACATGCCGCCCGTGCCCACGGACGTTTTTCCGCCGCACAGATCATCCAGATCCAAATCTCCCACGGCCTCGATGCAGGGCAGTATGGGCGCGTCAGGATCCCGCTGCGGATTGGCGGCCAGAACGCCGTCGGATGACGTCAGATTGATGAACAGATCCGCTTCCACCAGATTCACCAGCAGGCCGGCCAGACAGTCGTTGTCCCCGAATCTGAGTTCGCGTACCGATACCGTGTCATTTTCGTTGACGACGGGCACGACTCCCCAGCCGAGAAGCTCCGCAAACGTGTTGCGGGCATGAAGAAAACGCTCCCGGCTGCGCAGGTCGTCGCGGGTCAGCAACACCTGGGCGGAAACGATGCCGTGACGGGCGAACGCCGCGTCGTAGGCGCGCATCAGACGGCTCTGCCCGACCGCGGCCGCTCCCTGCCGGGCCGCCATGCCGGAGGTGTCGCGTCCGCTTCCCAGAGCGGCGCGTCCGGCGGCCACGGCTCCGGAAGATACCAGCACCACCCGTCGCCGAGGTTGGCCGACGCCACGCACCTCGGCCAGTTGGGCCACCAGATCTTCCATCACCGCGGCGTCCAGTCCCCGCGCCGATGTCAGCACCGCACTGCCCACCTTCACCACTATGCACCGGGCTTCTCGCAACACGCGGGCCCGTTCCGCCTGCCAGTCCATCTCGCACTCCTCCAGTACCCGCTGCCGCGGCGCGGATATGTTTGCGGGAACACGTCCCGCAAACAGGCCGCCTCCGCTGTCCCGGTCTGACGGCCGCGCTCGCCGCGTGGCTCGGGGCGGCTTCGCCCGCTGCGGCGGTGCGGGCATGATTACGGTGCGCAACACGCGCTGCTCGGTCCTCCTGTGGTCGCACCCTCGCCGGGCATGCACCCGGGCCGGATAGCAGCCTGTCGGCGCATCATTGACTTCCGCCGCCGGAGCTCCATGCGCTGCCGCTACTCGCGGGTATAAATGACCTCAATGTCCTCGAACTCCTCTTTCTCCGGTTCGATTTCGCGCAGATGCACAAAAGGATCGTGCGGGTCCAGGGCATCGCGCATATGCCACAAATGTTCCGTCAACAGTTCCAGACCGTCGCCCTGCATCGCTGAAATGAAAAATATCTCGCGACCATCGGCCCGCGCTCTGGCCCGCAGCGTTTCCAATGTTTCCGGTTCCGCCAGATCGATTTTATTGACGACCTGCACCTGTACGCGTTCCCCCAGCGCCGCATCGAAGCGAACCAGTTCTTCGTTGACCAGATCGAAGCCCGCCCAGGGATCATCAGCATCCACGTCTTCAATACTCAAAACATGCACCAGAAAACGCGTGCGTTCCACATGTTTGAGGAAGCGGTGCCCCAGTCCCTGTCCCAGATGCGCGCCTTCGATCAGTCCGGGAATGTCGGCCAGCACCAAACGGCGATCCGGGTCGACCTCGTCGATCATCACGCCGAGATTGGGCGTGAGCGTGGTGAACGGATACGCCGCTATCTTGGGACGCGCTGCGGAAACGCGGGAAATAAATGTGGATTTGCCCGCATTGGGCAATCCGATAATACCGGCGTCAGCCAGAATCTTGAGTTCCAGCCGCAGAACGCGTTCCTCGCCCGGTTCACCGGGCTGGGCGAAACGGGGAGCCCGCATGGTGGAGGACTTGAAATGCTCGTTGCCTTTGCCCCCGCGTCCGCCGCGGGCGATGATCACTTCCGCCTCGCGATCCGTCAAATCAGCCACCAGAGATTCGCCCTCGTCCGTCCGCTCGAACACCAATGTTCCCACGGGCAAATGCAGAATCAAATCCTCGCCTTTCCGGCCGTTGCACTGACTGCCCATGCCGGGCCGGCCGTTGCGGGCCTCGTACAGGCGCTGGAGGCGAAAATCATACAAACTGAGCAGGCGCGCGTCGGCCCGCAGCACCACGCTGCCGCCGTCACCGCCGTCACCGCCGTCCGGGCCGCCGCGGGGCACGAATTTTTCCCGCCGAAAAGACACGCACCCGTGTCCCCCCTTGCCCGCATGCACGGTTATGATCGCTTCATCCACAAATCTCATACCTATCCCATCCAATCCGGAATCCCGTCGCGGGTCTGATGCAGCTTCGTCCGCACAATAAACAAGGAAGGGGGTGAAAGGATATTTCCCTTCCCCCCCCATGAAATTTATCCGGTCCGGCCGCGGTCACGCTGTTTTCCACCCGGAAACAGACATCAACGCAGATATAGCGTCACTGCCGATCTACAATGTACGTTCCCCATTCGCCGGAACATCTGTCGGCAGGCGGACATTACGCCCACCGCTCACGCATACTCCCCAAAACAGCCGTTCGTTCCGGAAACCTTCTGCGAAGACGCCTACTCGCCGACAGGTTCCACATGAACCCTGGTGAGCACGCGGCGTTTGCGCATATATTTTTCGTACTTGACCACGCCGGCCACTTTGGCGAACAAGGTAAAGTCCTTACCCATGCCTACATTCCGGCCGGGGTGCACCCTGGTGCCCACCTGACGCACAAGAATATTGCCCGCCAGCACGGCCTGACCGCCGAACCGCTTGACGCCGCGACGCTGCCCGGCGCTGTCGCGACCGTTGCGCGAAGAGCCGCCTGCTTTTTTATGTGCCATGGTATGCCTCCTCGCGTGTTACGCAGAAATACCCGTGATCTTGATGGTCGTGCAATCCTGGCGATGCCCGCGCAACTTGCGCGAGTCGTTGCGCCGCCAGCGTTTGAACACCATCACTTTGGGACCGCGGCCGTGCTCCAGCACCTGGCCCTTCACGGCGGCGTTTTCCACATAAGGAGCGCCCACCTTGAAATCGCCGCCGCCGATCATCAGCACTTTGTCGAGCGTAATTTCGCTGCCCACGTCGACGCCGAGCTTTTCCACAACAATCTTGCAGCCTTCTTCGACGCGGAACTGCTTTCCGCCCGTCTCGATAATTGCGTACATGAAAAAAACCTCCGAAAAAGAGAAAGGAGTAATTGCCCCAGATTCCGTGTATTGTCAAGCATGGAGCAGCGATCAGAAAAAAAGAGCGCGCCGCCCCTTTTCTTTGGTCATGACGCGCGGTATTCTTTACCGGGCGCATCAGTATATCGCAGTCGGGCAGTCTAACGCATATGTTCACGGCAGACAAGCGCCCGGAGCCCCTTTTTCAGGGCAATCGCACGAACGAAGATACTCTGTTGAAAACAGTGGCGATGCATACATCGGTCGCTACAAATTTTCTTTGTTATTTCAAAGAATTATGCGCTTCATGCGATTGCCCCGGTCCCTTTTTCGCGCCGTCCGCGTTTTTTCGGAGATCCCGCCATGCCCCTTGAACATGACTACGAATTGGAAGTCCAGGCCCTTTCTCCCGACGGGCGCGCCGTCTGCCGCCAGGGGGATCGGGTCGTTTTTGTGGAGGGGGGGCTGCCGGGGCAGCGCATCCGCGCGCGTCTTATCCGGCGCAAAAAGCGTTTCGCCGAAGGCATCCGCACGGCTCTGCTGGCCCCGGCTGCGGACGCCGTTTCCCCCGCCTGTCCGCATGCCGATGTCTGCGGCGGCTGCCCCTTGCAGGAAATGCCCTACGAACGTCAATTATACTGGAAAGAACGCATTCTCCGCGACGCCCTTGTCCGCATCGGCAGGCAATCGGCCCCGCCCGTCGCCCCTATCCTCCCCTCCCCGTCGCTCTGGGAATACCGTAATAAAATGGAGTTCGCCTTCGCCCCCGATCCGCGGGAAGGCGTGCGCCTCGGCCTGCGGCGCAGAGGGTCGCGCGCGGTGACGGACGTGACCGGCTGCCGTTTGTTGCCCGCTCCGGCCATGGACATCCTGGCGCAGGCGCGCATATTGGCGCGCGCTACCGGCTTTCCGGCCTGGAATGCGGAAACGCGGGATGACGGGGGATTCTGGCGTTTTCTTGTGTTGCGCCTGCCGGCCCCGACGCCCGGAACGCCCCCCCGGCGTCTGGTGCAGTGCATCACCAGTCGAGGGACGGAAGAGCAACGCCGCGCCGTGGCCCGAATGGGGCAGGCGTTGCTGGATGGTCCCTGGGGAGTTGCCGGTTTTGTGCACGACGAGCGAAACAGCCGCGACGCCCTGGCGACGGGGGAACGCACGCTGTTGCGCCTCGGCCGGGACACCTTGACGGAAACCTTGGGCGGACGCCGCTTCATCGTTCCCCACAACGCATTTTTCCAAATCAACACCCCGGCGGCGGAACTGCTGTGTGCCGAAGCCGCGGACAAGGCGGAATTGCGGCGCGCGGATTGTCTGTGGGATCTGTATTGCGGCGTAGGCGCGCCCGGCCTGTGTCTGGCGGAACAGGCCGGGCGGGTTTTCGGCCTGGAGAGCACCCCCGAGGCTGTGGATCTGGCCCGATGCAACGCCAAGGCCGCCGGACAGCACCACTGTCGCTACATGGCGGGCGACGTGCGAAGTCTGTTGCCTCGCTTGCCCTCGCCCGATGTGGTGCTGGCCGATCCGCCGCGCGCCGGCCTGCATCCGGACGTGGTGCGGGCCCTGCTGCTGGCCCGGCCTCGGCGTATCCTGTATATTTCCTGCAATCCCGCCACACTGGCCCGCGATGTGGCTCTGCTCTCCGCCGGTTATGCCCTGCGGCATGTACAACCCGTGGATTTTTTCCCGCATACCCCGCATGTGGAAAGCTTGTGCATTTTGGATAACGTGTCCGCAGCGAACGCTGCTTAGGGTCAGCCCTCATTAAAACGCCGCCCGTGCAAGAGGCCGACGGTCTGCCTTTCAGAAGAAAAGGCCGTCGCCTTCCGGACAAAGCCATTGACGCGCCCCGGTCTGTATGGTAAATTACGGGCGGATTTGTGAAATGGAGCACGACAAAAAATATGCGGCTCCGGGATGCCCGTGTTATGGATTTCAAAAAATTTTTCGAGGCCAGAACCAACGATATGAGCGTTCTGGCCACGGCCGGCACCATAGGCATGCATATGGTCAGCGGTCCGTTGGTCGGTTTCGCCATCGGATACGGCTTGGACCGGCTGTTGGGCACCCATCCCTGGATGAAGCTGGCTTTTCTGCTCATCGGCGTGGGCGCGGGCTTCAAAAATGTTTATGATGATACGCAGAAACTGCTGAAAAAAATGAAGGCCGAGGATGCTCAGAAATATGGTCCACACCATTGACGCCTGGCTCTGGCGACGGGGATTTCATCATCCCGAAGTCCGGGCTGTGGCGCGCGCGGAACTGTTGTTCACGAGTTCCGTGCTGGGGGTGGGTGCGGCCGTTTTCGCCTGGATGCAATGGCCCTTCTGGTTCGGTGTCGGAGCAGCCGTTTTCGCCTGGAGTTTCTGCGGATTGGCGCACTATCTGTTGCGCGCCCGATTGACGGCATACAGCACGGCCCTGCTTTTGGGGCTGCTCTTGCGATCCGGCGGACGCCTCTTGTTGACCGCCGTGATGTTATATGTGGCTCTGATTATATGTAGCGCCCCTGCGGCGGCTCTGCTCGGAGGAGTTATCGCGGGGTCGGTGGTGGCGCTGGGAACATATGCCCTTGTCGGCTTTGCCGGGCACAACTGAAAGGAGCGTGACACATGGCTGGTGGTTTGCCGCATCCGGTATTGCTTTCCACGATCTGCAACATGGATCAAATCACCATCGGCGGACAGGTGGTGGACTTCAAGCACGTCTTTTTCTCCTGGATATGCATGGCCGTACTGTTTATTCTGGCCTGGTTCGTCCGTCGCAATCTGACCATGGTGCCGGGCAAGACGCAGAATGTCTTCGAGGCCATCATCGGTTCGCTGGAAACCTTCATCTGCGGCAACCTGGGCGAGGACGGCAAACGCTTCGTGCCGCTGCTGGCCGGAATGTTCATTTATATTTTCTCCATGAACATCATGGGGCTGTTGCCCGGCTTCGACGCGCCCACGGCCAACCTGAACACCACCGTATGCATGGCGCTGTTCGTGTTTCTGTATTACAACTACATCGGCCTGGCCCGTTGGAAGGCCCACTACATCAATCACTTCACCGGTCCTTCCAAGTGGCTTATCCCGCTGATGTTCCCGTTGGAACTCGTTTCCCATCTCTCGCGGCCGCTGTCTCTCTCCCTTCGACTTTTCGGCAACATCCGCGGTGAGGAAATCGTTCTCGTCCTGTTCTTCATCATGGCTCCGCTGCTCGCGACGCTGCCCATCTACGCCCTGTTCCTGCTCGGCAAGACCATGCAGGCCGTCGTGTTCTTCATGCTGACCATGTTCTATCTCAAGATGGCTCTGGAACCGGCCGAACACTAGCCGGCTCTCCCGCGTACGCGGGGCGTTCTTCCTCCGGACGGACGCGCAACATTGGGGGAATGGTCTTCGGACCACTACATACAACCACGTACAAGGAGTGCATCATGCGTAAGTTTCTGATGGTCGCCCTGAACACCGTCGCCCTGCTGGGCATGGCCACCATGGCCTTCGCCGCCGACAAACTTGACGCCGCCGCCCTGGGTTACACCTGCCTGGCCGCCGCGTTCGGCATCGGCATCGCGGCCTGTGGTTGCGGCGTTGGTATGGGTCTCGGCCTGAAGGGCACCTGCGAAGGCATCGCCCGCAATCCTGAAGTGAGCGGCAAACTCACCGGTACCATGATTCTGGCCTTCGCCTTCATCGAATCGCTGTCCATTTACGCTTTGGTCATCAGCTTCATCCTGCTGTACGCCAACCCCTATGCGTAGGCCGTAACGGACAACAGCGTTGTGTTTCCAAGGGGGCCGCAAGGCCCCTTTTTTTTCTTAGAGCGGATTCACTTTGACTTTTTACAAAGTCAACGTTGAAGACACGCCCGCTCCGGCATGTAACAGCGCAAAGACATTGCGCTGTAGCCTATCGCGGCGGCCACCTGCTCCCGCAGTCGGCAGAGCATTTTCATGTTGAAAATGCTCTAAAAACATATAATAAAAACAGCATACTGTTAAAGATCGTCATTAACAGCGAGCATACAAGAGAACATTCACGGGCCTGACGCATTTCCGGCGTGGGCCGCAGCCATGACGGGCACAGAACTCATGAAGAGCCTTCCCAAAAGCAAGCATATTCCCCGCGCCACCATACAACGACTGGCCATCTACATTCAGGTACTCGAAACTCTCGTCAGTGAGGGCGTAGAAGTCATCTCCTCTGATCCTCTGGCCAAGGCCTGCGACGTCAATGCCTCACAGGTGCGTAAAGATCTCGCCTATTTCGGTGAATTCGGCGTGCGCGGCGTGGGATATTACGTCAAGTCGCTCATAGCTTCTCTGACGCACGCGCTGGGCATCGACCGCGAATGGCGCACCGCGTTGGTAGGCGTGGGCAATTTGGGCAAGGCCATGCTCAATCACCCGGAATTTCGCATGCGCGGTTTCAACATCGTGGGCGCGTTCGACTGCGATCCCTTCAAAATCGGCGAAACCGTTCATGGGCTGGAGGTGGTCTGTACCCGGCGCATGAAGGAAAAAGTGGACGAGTTGGGCATCGAAATCGGGATCATCACCACGCCTACGGAACGCGCGCAGCGCGCGGCGCAATATCTTGTGGACGCGGGCGTCAAGGGCATTCTGAACTTCGCCCCCACCAGAATCAAGGTGCCGGAACACATTTATGTGGAATATGTGGATTTCTTCCATCACCTCTACGCCTTGGCCTTCAATATCACCCAAGACGATCTGAAGTAGCGCATGGAGCATCCCCTTCCGCCCTCAGGGCCGCACCGTTTTCCCGGCGCGGCGCCTTTTTTGACGGCGCTGTCCTTTCTCACACGTCTCACGCCGGGGCACGTCGTTTCCCCGGAGACACTGCGCTCTTCCGTACGCTGGTACCCCGCCGTCGGCCTTGTGCTGGGATTGTTATACACAATGCCCCTCTGGCTGGCGCGCACGCTCGGCTGCCTTCCGCCGCCCTGGCCCGCTGCATGGCTGTATGTCGCCCTGGGATTCTGGCTGACGCGGGGACTGCACTGGGACGGCCTGGCGGACTTGGGGGATGCCTGGGGCAGCAACGCTCACGGCGAACGCTTCCGGCAGATCCTGCGCGACAGCCGCCTGGGCGCATACGGAGCCATGGCGTTGCTGCTCTGCTTTTCTCTGCTGCTGATTACAGCCCAGGCCCACATAGCCGCCGGTCATTTCGCGCCTCTCCTGCTGGCCCCCGTCATCGGCCGCAGCGCGGCAGTGTTGCTGGCGGCTTCAACGCCGCCCCACGATCCGGACTCTCTGGGGGGGATGGCCTGTTCCGGCGCCACCCCTGCAACAGCCCTGTGCGCAACGTGCGGCGGACTGATCGCCGCCGTGCTCCTCCTGTCCCTTCCGGCTACCTTGCTCCTGACCGCGGGACTGCTCCTGCTGCTGCAACGGATGCGCGCCCTGGCCCTGGCGCAGGGCGGCTGCAACGGCGACTTTCTGGGAGCGGCCATCGTGTTGGGTGAACTGACGGTCTTGCTGACGGCACTGCTGCCGGGCATATAACCAACTGCCGGGCGCCTGTGAATGCGCGCGGACCCGACACCCATGGCGTATGCGCCTCGCCCTTCAGGACGGCATCCGGCAACGCGCTCAAAAACGGCTCCAGAGCAGATTCGCTGTGACTTGTTACAATGTCAAAGCTGAAAGGCACGCCCGCTCCGGCATGTAACAGCGCAAATGAATTGCGCTTATGCCTTCGGTCACCTGCTCCCGCAGTCGGCAGAGCATTTCTCGAATGAAACTCTCCGGTTTCATTCAATCTCGCTGCCGTCATT
>CASQEL010000019.1 GCA_949427775.1 uncultured Desulfovibrionaceae bacterium | reverse complement strand
TTCTGTTGCACATAGCGCAGCGCATTGCCCCGCGGCATGCCGGCACGCATGCGCAGTTCCATGATTTCTTCCGTGTTCAGCCCCGAACCGGCGCCGCAGCAGAACGTCTCTTCGCGGATGGTGCGCTCGGGCATTTCCACGAAGTTGTTGCACACGGCGCGCAGCACGGCGCGCGGTTCCTCCAGCAATCCCATGGCGCGGGCCGGGTTGCAGGAGCCATGGAAGGTGGTGATCAGGTGATCGTTGCGGCTGGGATCCAGACGCAGCTTGTTGTGCTTGATCAGGTCGGCCGTGAATTCGGCGATGTGCACCATCTTGGTGGAACGGGCGTTTTCGAACACCGTCCCCGTGATGGGCGACTTGGGCACGATCATGTTCGCCGGGGCGGGACCGTTGTAGGTGTCCATATATTGGTTGATGACGCGCCACATGTGCCCGCACTCGCCGCCGAGAATCCACTTGACGCCCAGACGTTCCGCTTCCGCGTACATCTTGGCGTTGATCTTCTTGGCCATGTCGAAGGTGGTGAAGGAACCGAAGTTCCCCCCTTCGGAGGCGTAGGTGGAGAAGGTATAATCAAGATCCAGCTCATGGAAGAGCATCAGATAGCCCATGAACGTGTAGATGCCGGGATCGGCGAACACGTCGCCCGAAGGCGTGATGAACAGGATCTCGTGGCCTTTCTCGTTGAACGGGGTTTTGGGACGAATGCCGGTGATGGTTTCGCAGTCGTCGGCCAGCATTTCCACGATTTCCTTGAAGGAATGCGGCTGAATGCCCAGGTGGTTGCCGGTGACGTTGCAGTTCTTTACCGGGTCCATGATCCAGTGGATGCCCAGCCCCACTTCATGCAGCAGTTCACGAACAATGGCCGTAATTTCCGCCGTGTCGATGCCGTAGGGGCAGAACAGCGAGCAGCGACGGCATTCCGTGCACTGATAGAAGTAGTAGAACAGCTCTTTGACGACGCTGTAATCCCACTTGCGGGCTCCGACATTTTTGCCCAGCAGCTTGCCGATGCGGGTGTAGTCATGCCGATAAATGGAGCGCAGCAGTTCGGCGCGCAGCACGGGCATATTCTTGGGATCGTTGGTTCCCAGGAAGAAATGGCACTTGTCGGCGCAAGCGCCGCAGCGCACGCAGATGTCCATGAACACCTTGAGCGAGCGATGTTTTTCCAGGCGATCGGCAAACGCGTCGCAGAGAATCTTTTCCCAGTTGTCGGGCAGATTCCAGTCTTCCGCTGCGGGATCCCAGTCGTGGGGATTCGGCATGTGCAGGGATTCCATGGTTTCGCGCTTGGCGGGGTAGCAATAACTGCCCGGTTTGAACTCGGGCTTGATATCCATCCAGTTCTGTTGAGGGAAAGCAGGCCTGCTTTCGATCAACTCTTGCGGCGTAGGTAGTTTGGCCATGGTATCTCCTTACTCGGCAGCGGACGGCTTGGCTGTGGGTTCCTTTTCCAGCGGCAGACCGGCTTCAGCCATAGCATCGCGGAAATTGTCTTCGTATTCGGCGTACGTCGTGTACTTCTTGGGCGGATTCCAGGGATTGATGTGGCGCACCATACGCGAATTGTTGGCCATATTGCGGGTGGGGCTGAAGAAGATCCCCCCCATATGCATGAGTTTGCTGAAAGGGAAGCAGATCAGCAGCGCGCTCAGGAAAGCCAGATGCACGAAGAACATGGGGCTGATGCCTTGCGGCACGACCGGCGAAAAATGCACGAGTCCCATGATGAACACCTTGACGGAAGCGATGTCGGTCTTACTGAAATAGCGCAGGCACATGCCGCTGCCCACCAGGCCCAGCAGCAGGTACAGCGGGAAGTAATCGTTCATCAGCGAAAGATAGCGCAGCCGCTCGTTGCACAGGCGGCGGGCCAGCAGGAAGCACAGGGCCGCCAGCAGCAGCACGCCGGTCAGGAACAGACGCGGAGCGCCGATCTGCAGAATGCCGTCGATGGTTTCCAGCCAGGTGAAGACCACCGGCACCGGCTCGGTGAAAAACCGGAAATGGCGGATGAACACCAGCAGGAAGCAGTAGTGGAACAGCAGCGCAAAGAACCACAGCCACTTGGATGAATAATAGACAATGCGGGGACCTTCGGCGCGCACATCCGCGGACGTGTTGCGGAACAGCGAACGGAACAGGAAAACTTCAAGGAACATGCGTTTGACAACCCCCCAGGTAGTGCTGGGGTTGTCAAGCGTGGCCTCTTTGATCCAGTCCAGAGATTGCTGCTGACCGCCCGTCGTGGGGATGCAGAACGGCACAGGAGATTTGCTCCAGTAAACCATGCGCCAGATGACGCCACCGATGAAGATGACCACGGCCAGATACGGCAGAAGCACACCGAACAGGAAAGACAAGCCGATGCTCGCTCCTATCCAGGCGACCGCGCCGATGGCCAGGACCACCAGTAACGAAGTGACCATTCCCTTACCTCACTGGGCTAAAGTTTGCTTCCTCCCGGTCCTCCAACCGGGCTTCCCTCAACAGTGCGAGCCCAGCGGACAAGCTGGGCATGTTGATTGCGGATCTCCGCGATGCGTTGTTCTGCGAGCACTTCGCGGCTGGCGATGTACATGTCGAACGCCATGAGCGCCAGCGTGTCCAGACGCGACTCGGCTTCCAGATAGTCGGCCGTCCTGCCCTCGGCTTCAAACAAGGGCAGGAGCGTGGCGCGCAGCAGAGGTTTGAGCACATACACGACGCCCAGCCCCCGGCTGGGGGGAAAATCCTGCACCGAGCGCAGCTTCACGAAGCGTTCCAGCGCCTCGCGCACGCGCTCTTCCAGGATATGTTCCCCGGCCACGGCATCGTACAAATGCCCGGCCACGGTAGTGGTGATCTCCCCTACAGGGTTGCAGAACGGATCTTCCTTGGTGCGCAGAAACCCCGTGGTGTCCAGGGGATACGTGCCGAAAACGGCCTCTATCCACTGGGCGACGATAGTTTTGCGGTGTTCGCGAAACACTTCTACTGTATTCATATCGGCTCGAGATGGGAAAAGGATTGAGAGCGCGGGAAAAGCCCTGCCCCGCAAGGAGGCGGGAATCCCCGCAACTTCATAGGCCCATAACGCACGTTGCGTCAAGGGGGCATACGCGTTCAAGAAGGGCCGATACGCCCGTGTATCGCATCAGACTGCCGGCCGCTTTACCCTCTTCATTCGGACGACGTGAACATACGCCGCTCTGGTGTTTTTGCGCTCCGACGTCCCTGTCCCCTTGCGGCGTTTCCCTTCGCCCCCGCCCGGGACTCGCAGCCCGCAATCCCTACGGTATTTTTTCAGAACAATTGCACAGCGAAATCATTCCGACGGCCGCAACAGGCGCCTCTCGCTCACGCTCCGCCAAAGAGCCCTCGCGCGGGACGAGTCTCCAATATGCATGGGCGGCGGCGGCAGAACGGGCGTTGCGCGAGGAAACGGCCTGGCTCCAAGGTTGATTGCCGCATGCGTCACTTCGATATGTCAAGGACAAGGCGCAGCGTTCGGCCCACCGCAGCTTCCGGCCACGTCGGGTTCGATGGGCAACGTGTAGTCCGTGCTCTGCTGCGACGACGCGGGCGAACGGGCGGCACGCTGTCCGGCAGGTTCGGTCAGCGACGACGGCAAGCCATGATACTCGAAAAACGGCACGCTCTGCCCGCCGGACGCGAAGATGTGCGCCTTGTTGCACAGCAACCGAAAACGCAACAACAGCATATCCGGCGAATACCCTTCCAGGAACCCGGCCGTCGCATGCTCTTTTTGAGCGGCCTTGAGCGCTTCGCTCATGCTGTTGCCGTCTTCAAGACCACGGATCATCGCGGCGATGCGCAGTACGTCCTCCGAATTCTCGGCCACAGGATAAAAAGCCACATTGACGCGCCCGGACAAGGCGTTGACGCCTTCGCGGCATACCGAGCAGGACGGAGAAAAATACATGCGCACGGAAGCGTCTTCCGGACCGCGCATGGCCCAGGAGCCTGCCTGCGCCCGGACCACGGCTCCCACATTGATCAAAAACAATCCCAGCCAGATCCACAACAACACGGAACGCCCCGTCTCTTTATCACGCGGCGTCGCGCCGTGGCGAAAGGCCATGTAGGACAAGGCAAACAGCAACGCGGCAAAGAGGCACCCCACGCAGGGCACTGTCAGCAGCATCAGCACCAGCAGCAGCACGTCCAGAAACAGGCACAGTCCCGCGGCCACGACGCCGAGCGTGACACTGCCCACCAGAGACAGAATGCACAGCAGCGTGAAGGCGGCAGCGCCGAACCACCACATGGAAACGCCCGCCACAGTGAAATCCTGAAACAGGGAGCACCCTGCCGTCACGCACAGGTTGATGGCGTTGCCGGATGCGCTCCAAATGCAGAACGCGGCCCCGAGCGCCCCCACAAGCAACGGCCCGGGCATGACGCTTCGCGAAGAGGAATGTTGATGCAACATGCGCACACTCATTCAAGCCGGGAGCAGGTGAACGACGCGCCTTCCGCAAGGACCGGCGCCGCGTGCCGCGCCGCTCCCGATGGCATGGCACGCAGGACATACTGAGGACCGGCAGATTTCCCCGTTCCGGGGTGTCGACATCCCCCCAGGACGCCGCCCCCCTTCGGCAAAACCGCGCCCGGCTCCGCGCCTGAACCGCGCGGCAGGGCCGGTGTGGAAACGTGTATGATCGAGGTTTTCAACGCACTTCGGCGTACAGCGCCATGCGCCCCGCGAGAGCCTTCACGCGGATCAGGAAAAGTCTCTTCCTGACGGGCGATCCCTACAGCGGCCGGGCCTGTTCCCTTGTACGTGCTTCCGGCGCACACGTAAAGCCGGAGGCTCGGCACACGTCATCCGTCGTAGCGATTGTCCGCAAGCGAAACAATCACATCCTTATGCCGCTCGATCCAGCGTTTGATACGCTGATGAGACTCCCTGCGTTCTTCGACTTTATTGACGAGCATACGTCTGTCGGCATCCATAAGCAACGTGGAAAGAGGCATATCCGGATCCGCCGTGCCCGCCAGGCCGAACGCGACGAATACCGGCATATTGTCTTCACAGGCGTTGTATTCGGCGATATGCTGTTCAAGCTGCCGGAGAATGGCCTCTCCCTTGGACGTGGGGCAACCGGGAAGCAGAATGACGAATTCGTCGCCGCCCATTCTCGCCACGCAATCGGTCGCACGCAACGACAGACGCAGCAACATGGCCAGGGAAACCAGCAGATTGTCCCCGGCGGCATGTCCCAGGTAGTCGTTGATGAGCTTCAGCCCGTTGATATCGCAGGAAATGATGCACACAGGCCGGATACGGTTCTTTTCGATGCGTTCCAGCTCCAGGTCGCAGTAGGCACGGCTGCGCAGACCGGTCAACACATCATTTTTGACCAGCTCCTCCAGCTTTTCCCGTTCGTTTTGCACAGCCGTGATATTTGTATGCAGACCGACGAGGCGCGTGGCCCGCCCGTCGGCATCCCGGTGCGTCACATAGCCCCGTCCGAGAATCCAGCTCCAGGTGCCGTCCGCGCACAGAATACGGTATGTGCACTCGAAGGTATCCCCATACCGGGGAGATTCGACAATGTTTTGCTGCGGCGGCACGATCTTGTCGTAGTCTTCCGGGTGGATCTTTTTCTTCCACACATCAAGGGTTCCCGGAAACTGTTCCGCCGTATACCCCAGCATGGAAAGGTAACGAGGACTGTAGTAGACGTGATCCGTCTGCGCATCCCAGTCCCACAGACCGTCTCCGGCGGCGTTGATGGCGAACAGCAGCCGTCCGGTGTCCTGCCGGTCGTCCCCTTCCTTGACGGCCTGGGCGTTTTGCAGCGTTCCCGCCATGCTCAGAGCCCTGCCGTCCCCGTCCCGCTCCAGAACCGCACCGCGCAGCAACATCCGCACATACTCGCCGTTCGGGTTCCGGACCCGAACGATATCTTCGATATTGTCTCCCATCACAGGTTGCTCAATAATCAACCGGTAACGGCACACGGCAGGGCTTCCGTCTTCCGGATGCAGACGCCGCTGCCACTCGCCGACCTTGATCTTGCGGGGAGCGGCGTCGGCATACCCCAGCAGGGCGGCGCAACGGGCATCAATCTGCACTTTTTGATCCGTCAGCGCATAACGCCAATACCCCGGTCGGTCCTGGGCTGTAGCGTCGGGAGGAGTGGTCAACGACGGAAGATAGGAAGACAGGGAGTCGGAGACGGCATAATGGCCGATGACATGCAGCGCACGGCCCTCGGTGTTGCGCTCCAGGACCAGCATATGTTCCCGGACAAGCACATCGCCGAAAGGGTAGGTCGCTTCAAGCAAACCTCCGGCGGCGCCGCTCAGCACCCCTTCACGCAGCTCATGCAACGTCGGAAGACATGCCGGAGGAATATACGCCAGAAAGGCCGTCATGGTTTCAGGGATTTCATCGGGCGTCATCCCCAGCGCCCGACGCGCGCCCAGGCTGAGATGCAGCGCATCGGAAGCGACATTCCATTCCCACAACGCTTCGGAGGAAACGAGGGAAATCACACAGTTCTCCCCTGTTGCATACGTATCCGGCATATATCTTCCCTTTTCAACCCCTACCGCAAAAGTACCGTGCTTGCAAGCACATGGACAGCTCGGGCGATGCACAGAAAGGGGAGCGCGTCGCCGCGCTCCCCTTCAAACTTCCGGACAAACGGAATTCTTACATAGCGGAACCGGACGCAGCGCGCTGCATCTTGACTTCCACTTTTTCGGTCAGACCTTCATAGTATTTGCGCAGAATGACGAGCACTTCGTCGCGACCGAAATGATCCGGCACTTCCGCGCCTTCGGAAAGCATTTTGCGCAGCTTGGTGCCGGACAGGATGACGCGATCTTCCTTGCTGTGCGGGCAGGTGCGCATGGAGGCCATGCCGTCGCACTTTTTGCAGTAGAAGGTCCAGTCGATGTTCATCGGCTGGCAGAGCAGGCGCTTGCCGTCTTCAGCGGGCTGGGGAATCTTTTTGAAGATTTCCTGAGCTTCAAACATGCCGTAGAAGTCGCCCACACCGGCGTGGTCGCGGCCCACCAGCTGGTTGT
Source organism: uncultured Desulfovibrionaceae bacterium (assembly GCA_949427775.1). Taxonomy (GTDB): domain Bacteria; phylum Desulfobacterota; class Desulfovibrionia; order Desulfovibrionales; family Desulfovibrionaceae; genus CASQEL01. The sequence continues at coordinate 6,772 of CASQEL010000019.1, read as the reverse complement.
TGATGCCGTAGTTCTGACGGAAGGTGGCATGCAGCAGCGCTTCGCGCGGACCGGCATAGCGCATGTCCAGGGGATATCCGGCCTGGATGACGAAGTCTTTCACGAAATACTTGTCGACCAGGGTGTCGATGCATTCCACGCGCACTTCCGCGGGAATATCGCCGGGCTTCAGCGCGCCCACGAGAGAGTGGATAACCACGCCGTCGCAAACTTCAACGCCGATTTTGGCCAGATATTCATGCGAACGGTGCATGGGGTTGCGCAACTGCAACGCGGCGACCTTGCCCCAACCGCGTTCGTCCATTTTGGCGCGCAACTGAGCGGGCGTCATGTACACGTTGGGGAATTTGGTCGGGAATTCACCCTGGGAAAGCACTTTCACCGTGCCGCCCACGTTGAATTCTTTCTGCGCCATGACCATTTTCACGCCGGGGTGATCCTTCGGAGCGACTTCCCAGAAATTCTGGGAGTCGGGGCCTTCGCCCTTGAACACCAGTTCGCATTCCCACTTTTTGTCGGCTTCGGTCATCTCATAGATGTCGGAGACTTTCATGGTGGCCATGATTTCGCCCTTGCGGACCAGAGCGACTTCTTCCCCGACCTTGATGGCGGCGGCGTCTTCTTTGGAGATGTCCAAGGTCACCGGCACGGGCCAGAACGTGCCGTCGGCAAGCAGCATTTTTTCGCAAACGCTCTTCCAGTTGGCCTTGTCCATGAAGCCGTTCAGCGGAGAAAAGCCGCCGATGCCCATCATGATCAGGTCACCCTTGGCGCGGGAGGAGATTTCAATTTGTTTCAGGCCGGCGGCTTTTTTCTTTTCAGCTTCGAGTTCGGCGCCTTCAAGCAGGCAACAAACAAGACCTTTACCGCCATGCGGGGGAACCAATCTGGACATTGTGAATATCCTCCAAAGAGTTTTTTAGGTTGTCCGGCATCGCCGTTCGCGCAGGCCCCTGCGCGAAGGCGTCGATCCCGCCCGAAACGGAACGACCGACGCCGGACGATGTCGTGGCCTCATCTTGTGAATAAACGAACGAAAAGTCAACCACCTTCCAAGAAATAGCAGACCGATAACGGGAAATCAAGCACGGCGGTCTGCAACGCCGACAAGATCACACGTTGAGAACATAAAGGAAAACAGAGGAAAACGTAGAAGATACGCATACCGGACTTTCCGTGGCTGTGCCCGGAAAGTCCGGCTCATGGAAAACCCCGGAAAACCGCGATCTGAAGCGGACGAAGCGCGAGAAGCGCGGCTGCCCGACAAAGAGAGGCGGCCGGAGGGCGTGCGCGTCGGGCGGCGTTGGCCCCCGGACGCCGCGCGCAGCGCGCCTCCGACAAAAATCCGGCGGGACAGCCCGTTATGTCCGGTAGTCCGCGTTGCAGGTGACGTAATCATGCGACAAATCCGAAGCCAGCAGGGTATACTCCCCTTCCCCGGTTCCCAGGCGGATCTCCACGTCGAGATCGCGCTGTTTCAGCGGTTCCGCCAGCTTGGCGTCATGGTTGCCCGGTACAGGCCGGCCGTCGCGGAAGAGTTCCACGCCGCACAAACGCACCTGCACGTCGTCGCTCCGAAAACGCGCGCCGCTGCGGCCCACGGCGGCGACAATACGTCCCCAGTTGGCGTCGCGCCCGTACATGGCCGTCTTCACCAGTTGGGAATGCCCCACGGTGCGGGCCACTTTTTCGGCGTCCGCCACATCGGCCGCGCCGATCACCCTGATATGCAGCACCTTGGTGGCCCCCTCGCCATCCTGCACCAGCATATAGGCCAGGCCGCCCAGCACGGCCTCCAGGGTTTCTTCCAGCAGGGCCGCGTCCGCGCCCAGGGCATCCACGCCCGACGCTCCGTTGGCCAGTCCGAGAACCGTATCATTGGTGGAAGTGTCGCCGTCCACCGTCACCCGGTTGAAAGTACGGGCCACGGCGATACGGAACATGTCCTGCCAGGCGTTCACCGACACGCGGGCGTCGCAGAGCACCACGGAAAGCATGGTGGCCATATTGGGGCAGATCATGCCCGCGCCCTTGGCCATTCCCACCAGACGCACCATGCCGCCGGAAAGCGTCACCGAGCGTTCGACGAATTTGGGAAAGGCGTCGGTGGTCATCATCGCCCTGGTGAACGTTTCCGCATCTCTGCCGCCCAGGCTGTTCACCAGCGCGGGCACGGCTTTTTCCCAGAGATCCATCTTGAGTTGATCGCCGATGACCCCGGTGGACATGGGCAACAGCGCCCAGGGATCCACGCCCGCGGCGCGACCCACCATATCCAGCGTCGCCCGACAATTACGCAGTCCCTCTTCCCCGGTGCAGGCGTTGGCCTGCCCGGAATTGACCAGCACGCCCTGAACCATGGGACCGCGCCGCAGGGTTTCCTGCGCTATCTGTACCGGAGCCGCCTTGAAGGCATTCGTGGTGAACACCCCGGCGGCCACGGCGGGCTGATCCGAGATAATCAATCCGAGATCGTCCCGACCCGGCCTGCGGAAACCGGCCCCGGCCGTTCCGAGGCGAAAACCCTTGGGAATATTTTTCATCGCTGCGCGCACCTCCAGCAGTGCAGATGCAAAACGTCCCGAAAAGCGAAAGAGAGAACACTCATCCGCCTTCCGGGACGTGAGGAATCGGATTCGTCCGTCAGGCCTTTTTCTTCTGAATCTCTTCCGCTATGGCCGCGGGCACGCGCTCATAGTGGTCGAACTGCATGGTGAACGTGGCGCGGCCCTGGGTCCGCGAACGCAGGTCCGTGGCGTATCCGAACATGGAAGACAGCGGCACCTGCGCGCGGATGCTCTGCGCGCCGCCCGCGCGGGCCTCCATGCTCTGCACGCGGCCGCGTCGGCCGTTAAGGTCGCCCATGACATCGCCGAGATATTCTTCCGGCGTCACCACTTCCACGTCCATGATGGGTTCCAGCAGCACGGGCGCGCCCTTGCTGACGGCGTCCTTGATGGCCATGGAACCGGCCACATAAAACGCCTGCTCGGAAGAGTCCACTTCATGGTACGAACCGAAGACCAGATTGACCTTGATGTCCACGGTGGGGAAGCCCGCCAGCACGCCGGACTTCATGGCGTCCTGGATGCCCTTGTCGATGCCCGGAATGTATTCCTTGGGAATCACCCCGCCGGTAATGGAGTTGACGAACTCGTATCCCTTGCCCGGATTCGGTTCGATTTCGATAACGCAGTGGCCATACTGGCCGCGACCGCCCGACTGTTTGGCATGCTTCATGTCGGACTTGGAGGGCTTGCTGATGGTTTCGCGGTAGGCCACCTGAGGTTTGCCCACATTGGCGTTGACGCCGAATTCGCGGGTCAGACGGTCCACGATGATTTCCAGATGCAGCTCGCCCATGCCGGCGATCAGGGTCTGGTTGGTTTCTTCGTCGCCCTTGACCCGGAAGGACGGGTCTTCCTTGGCCAGCTTGTTCAGGGCCGCGGACAGCGCGTCACGGTCGCCCTTGGTCTTGGGCTCGATGGCCACTTCGATGACCGGCTCGGGAATGTTCAGGGATTCCAGAATCACGGGGCGCTTTTCGTCGCACAGCGTGTCGCCGGTGGACACTATTTTCATGCCCACGAGAGCCACGATGTCCCCGGCTCCGGCCCACTTGATGTCTTCACGCTTGTTGGCGTGCATTTTGAGAATGCGGCCGATACGCTCTTTTTTGCCGGTGTTGGCGTTGAGCACGGTCATACCCGACTCAAGATACCCGGAATAGATGCGGAAGAAGGACAGGTGCCCGATGAACGGATCCGAGAACAGCTTGAAAAGCAGACCGGCCAGGGGTTGCTTGTCCTCGCAGGGGCATTCGATGAGTGTGTTTTCATCGCGCGGATCATGACCGGTCATGGGCGGGATATCTATCGGAGACGGCAGATAATCCACCACGGCGTCCAGCAAAGGCTGCACGCCCATGTTCCGGAACGCCGAACCGCACATCACGGGCACGATGGTGCGGGCGATGGTGGCCTTGCGGATGCAGGAGATGATTTCTTCTTCCGTGAGTTTTTCACCGGCAAGATATTTTTCCAGCAGGGCCTCGTCTTCCTCGGCCACAGCTTCCATCATCTCCATGTGCTTGGTTTCGTAGAGCTCCCGCATGTCGGCGGGAATGTCGCCCACGGTGAATTCCGCGCCCTTGCTGGCCTTGTCGAAGACGATGGCCTTTCCGCGCACCAGATCCACCACGCCTTCAAACTTGTCTTCCTGGCCGATGGGCAACTGCAGCGGAATGGCCTTGGCGCCGAGACGATCGTGGATCATGTCCACACAACGGAAGAAGTTGGCGCCGATGCGATCCATCTTGTTGACGAAGCAGACGCGCGGCACGTGATAGCGATCGGCCTGACGCCACACCGTTTCGGACTGGGGCTCCACCCCGGCCACCGCGTCGAACACGCAGACGGCGCCGTCCAGCACGCGCAGGGAGCGTTCCACTTCAATGGTGAAGTCCACGTGTCCGGGCGTGTCGATGATGTTGATGCGGCAGTCTTTCCAAAAGCAGGTGGTGGCGGCGGAGGTGATGGTGATCCCGCGTTCCTGTTCCTGCTCCATCCAGTCCATGGTGGCCTGGCCTTCGTGCGTTTCCCCGATTTTGTGGGATACGCCGGTATAATACAGTATGCGCTCGGTCGTAGTGGTCTTGCCCGCGTCGATGTGGGCCATGATCCCGATATTGCGCTGTTTGTTTACGGCAACGGTGCGTGACACTTGAGTTCTCCTGGAACGTTTTTTAGGTGGGGCTTATGAAATATGGACGCCGTGTTCCTTGTTCCCGTCAGGGACACAGAGGGCACGGCGTCGCAAATACATAATGCGGTGACGGAAATTACCAGCGATAGTGGGCGAAGGCCTTGTTGGCTTCAGCCATGCGATGGGTATCTTCCCGCTTTTTCACCGCGCCGCCGCGCCCGTTGAACGCATCCAGCAGTTCGGCGGACAGTTTGGCCGTCATGCCTTTTTCGCCGCGGGAACGGGCATAGTTGATGAGCCAGCGGATGGAAAGAGACACCTGACGATCGGGACGCACTTCCATGGGCACCTGGTACGTGGCGCCGCCCACGCGGCGGGCCTTGACTTCCAGATGGGGTTTGACGTTTTCCAGGGCCTTTTCAAAGGCGCGCATGGCGTCTTCACCGGTCTTTTCCGCCAGGGTTTCCAGCGAGCTGTAGAAAATCTTTTCCGCGGCGCCCTTTTTGCCGTCGTACATGAGGCGGTTCACGAATTTGGTGACCAGGCGGCTGTTGTACAGCGGATCGGGCAGAATTTCCCTTCTGGGAACAGAACCTTTACGGGGCATTTCAGACTCCTTGAAAAAATGGCGAGAGAACATGCGGCGTCACCAGCCCCGCGTCGCCCCGTGCCGTTTCGCAACGACGAATACGGGACGCCGCATGGCGCACGCCGGGCAAGACAAAACTATTTCGGACGCTTGGCGCCGTACTTGGAACGACTCTTGCGGCGATCGGCCACACCGGACGTGTCCAGGGTGCCGCGGACAATGTGATAGCGCACACCGGGCAAGTCCTTGACGCGGCCGCCGCGGATCATGACCACGGAGTGCTCCTGCAGGTTGTGGCCTTCGCCGGGGATGTACGCCGTCACTTCGATTCCGTTGGTGAGGCGCACACGAGCGACCTTGCGCAGCGCCGAGTTCGGCTTTTTGGGGGTGGTGGTGTACACGCGGGTGCACACGCCGCGACGCTGCGGACAGGCCTGCAACGCCGGGGTCTTTTTCCGCTTGAGCACCACTTTCCGCTCCTGGCGGATAAGTTGGTTGATCGTAGGCATTATATTCCTCCGTAAGGGATTGTTGACGCAACAAAATACAAGACCGCCAGACATAGATCATCCGTCGCGGGCTTGTCAAGAGGCCGGAAGCTCTTCCCGCTCCCGCCCTCCGCGGACATGTTCCGCCGCGTGTTCCGCAATCGGCGGATGGCCCAAAAAACTTACTGCGGACCGCCCCCGAACAACGACCACACCGCCTGCTCCAGCCAGATAAATTCCGGCGTCAGGAACAGCAGCATGGCGCCGCGCCAGCACAGATAGCGGTACGAGGCCCCCAGCATTCCCAGGGCGCGACCTTTCCGCAACAACAGCAATGTCCCCAGATACCAGACGAGAGCGGCTGCCGCGGTGGCCGCGGGCAACACGTCATCATAGTCCAACCGGCGCTCCAGGGCCCCCAGCGCGGCGACGAAACAGAAGTGCACGCCCACGCTGTACCAGGCGAGCAACAGCGCCAGCGCGGGACCGGTCATCCGGAAACCGTCCCGCGCGGCCCGGCGGACAGCCATTATATGGCAGAACAGCGCGGGCAGTACGGACAACACCAGCCAAAACCGCAGCCTGCCCATGCCCTTCTCCTTTCGGTCCGGTACGGACCGCACGGCGTCAGAAAACACGCCCGCTCCGGCCGAACGATCTCCGGAACCTTTTCCATGTCCCGCAGCGAAGGACGGCCGCCGTTCTTCCGCGGCAACATGCCTACTCCGCCATGGCTTCCGTAAACCGCGCCTTCAGCGCTTCCAGTTTGGTTTTGGCGTCCCCGAGATCCGAGGCCCGAACCCGTTCCCGCGCCACCACGTCCGCCGGAGCTCTGGATACGAAACTCTCGTTGGCCAACTTCTTGTTGACGGCTATCAGCTCCTTGTCCAGCTTGCCCAGTTCCTTGTCCAGACGGGCCAGCTCTCCGGCGAAGTCCACGGCCCCGCTCAGGGGAACGATGATTTCGCAGCCCTGTACCACGTGGGAGGCC
>CASQEL010000018.1 GCA_949427775.1 uncultured Desulfovibrionaceae bacterium | reverse complement strand
GCCGCCAAGGCATACGCGCACTGCATGCGCGCTGTTCCAGGCCGGAGCGAGCGCGCCATTCAGTTGTGATTTTGCAAAAAGTCACAATGGATTCGCTCCAGACACGGCGGACCGTCGCCGGTTTCCCCCATATTTGCGATTCAAGAGGACGCGGACGCGCGTCCTCTTTTCCTTTCTGTTTTTTCCCGGAGTACGCCATGCGGACAGCACTTCTTCATGCCCTTCAGGATCGACGGGAACGGGTCATCGACCTGCAACGCGGTCTGACCGCCATTCCGGCTTTGGGACCGGAAAACGGCGGAGACGGTGAACTGCGGAAAATGCGTTACATTGAAGCGCAACTGGCCCGTGTGGGCGTCACGGATCTGGAGCGCATCGATGCCCCGGACGAACGTGTTCCCGAAGGCATACGCCCCAATCTTGTGGCGCGCGTGCCCGGCAGGAGTCCCCGCACGCTCTGGATTCTGGGGCATGTGGATGTCGTGCCGCCCGGAGACCTCGCCCTGTGGACTTCCGATCCCTGGACCCTGGCCGTGGACGGCGATACGCTCGTCGGCCGGGGGGTGGAGGACAACCAGCAGGCGCTGGTCAGCGGATTGCTGCTGGCGGAAACGCTCGTCGCCTCCGGCGCGACGCCGGAGCTGACGCTGGGCCTGTTATGCATGGCCGACGAGGAAACCGGCAACAAATATGGCCTGGAATACGTGCTCCGCGTCCGGCCTGATCTGTTCCGTCCGGACGATCTGATACTTGTACCCGACTTCGGCTCGGCCGACGGCGCAATGCTGGAAGTGGCCGAAAAGGCGGTGCTCTGGCTGAAAATTTCCAGCACGGGCACGCAGTGCCACGGCTCCACCCCGCACAAGGGCGTCAACGCCATGGTGGCCGGAGCGGAGCTGACGTTGCGTCTGCTGGATCTGCACAAGGAATTTCCGGCCGAAAATCCGCTCTTCGATCCGCCCGCCTCCACGTTTACCCCCACACGCCGCGACGCCAACGTGCCCAATGTGAACACGGTGCCCGGCTCGGACGTTTTCTATATGGATTGCCGCATTCTGCCGCAGTACGCGCCGGATGACGTGCTGGCGGCCGCCCGGCGACTGGCTCGGGAAGTGGAAGAACGCCGCGGCGTGCGCGTGACCGTCGAAGCGCAGCATCTGCTGCCGACCGCGCCGCCCACGCCCGCGGACAGCGAAGTGGTCGTCCGACTGATCGACGCCGTGCGCGCCGTGTACGGCATCGAAGCCCGCCCGACGGGCATCGGCGGCAGCACGGTGGCCTGCCTGCTGCGGCAGCGCGGCCTGCCCGCGGCCGTCTGGTGCCGGGTGCTCTCCAATTGTCACGAACCCAACGAAAAATCCCGCATTTCAAACGCCATCGGCGATGCCCAGGTCTTCGCGCACCTGCTGTACCCCCATGAATGACACGCATTTTGACTGCATCGTCGTAGGCGCCGGCCACGCCGGTTGCGAAGCGGCCATGGCCCTGGCCCGGATGGGACATGCCACATTGCTGGTGACGGGCAATATGGATCGCATCGGCTACCTGTCCTGCAACCCGGCTATCGGCGGCCTGGCCAAGGGACATATGGTCCGTGAAATAGACGCGCTTGGCGGTATGATGGGACTGTGGGCGGATGCCGCGGGCATTCAGTTCCGCACGCTGAATATGAGCAAGGGACCGGCCGTGCGCGCCACCCGCGCCCAGATCGACCGCGAGGCCTATATGCGCGTGGTCAAGGCGTCGATCTTCAATCAGCCCAATCTGCGGGTCTGGCAGGACACGGCGGACGCCGTGCTGAGCGAACGGACCGATCGGGGATGCCGGGCCGTAGGCATCCGCACGGCCCAGGGACTGGAATTTCACGCCGAAGCCGTGCTGTTGACCACGGGCACATTTTTGGCCGGGCTTATCCACATCGGCCTCACGCATCTCCCCGGCGGCCGGCTCGGAGACAGTCCGGCGCAACGGCTTTCCGATTCCCTGCGCGCCCACGGTCTGGAGCTCGGCCGCCTGAAGACCGGCACCACGCCGCGACTGCTTTTCCGCAGCATCGACATCGCGCGTCTGGAGCGCCAGGATGGAGACACGCCGCCCCCCGGATTCAGTTTTCACGGCCCCGGTCCGTGCCTGGAGCAAGTCCCCTGCTACATTACCTGGACCACGGCGCGCACTCACGAGATCATCCGTTCGGGATTTGATCGCTCCCCGTTGTTCACGGGCGTGATCTCGGGCACAGGCGCGCGCTATTGCCCCTCCATCGAGGACAAGGTGGCGCGCTTTCCCAATCGGGAACGCCATCAGATTTTTCTGGAACCGGAGGGACTGCACAGCGCCGAATGCTATCCCAACGGCATTTCCACCAGTCTGCCGCTGGACGTGCAGCAGGCCATGATCGCCGGCATCCCCGGCCTGGAAAAGGCCGTCATGCTGCGCCCGGGCTATGCCATCGAGTATGATTACGCCAATCCCGTGCAGTTGCATCCCACCCTGGAAACCAAGGTTCTTCCCGGCCTGTGGCTGGCGGGACAAATCAACGGCACCTCGGGCTATGAGGAGGCGGCCGCTCAGGGCCTGTGGGCCGCATGCAACATATCCTGCGCGGCACGCGGCCTGCCGCCTTTCCTCCCGGGGCGGGATCGGGCCTATATGGCCGTGCTGGTGGACGATCTGGTGACTCTGGGCACGTTGGAACCTTACCGCATGTTCACGTCACGGGCCGAGCACCGCCTGCTGCTGCGCGAGAACAACGCCGACGCGCGCCTGACCCCACTGGGACGGGAACTCGGGCTGGTGGGAGATCGGCAGTGGGCGATGTTCCGACAGAAGCAGCATGCCGTGGAGCGGTTGCGCGACCTGCTGGAGCATACCCGTCTGCCCGCCGACGATACCGTACAGGGTGTTTTGGCGAAAGCCGGAGAACAAATATCGGAGAAAAGCGCGACGCTGGCGGAACTGCTGCGCCGCCCGGCCCTGACGCTGGAACACCTGGACAGGTTGTGCCCGGCCTTGCGGGAGTTTGCGCCCGAAGTCCGCGCCGAAGCCCAAACCGCCGTCAAATACGCGGGGTATCTGCGCCGCCAGTCCGAACTGGTGGAACGCGGCGCACGCCTCGAGAGCACGCCTTTGCCCGAGGATCTGGATTATCGGACCGTGGCCGGGCTGTCCCGCGAAGTGGAAGAAAAGCTTCTTCGTGTGCGGCCCGTCAGCCTGGGACAGGCCGGGCGCATCTCCGGGGTGACGCCCGCGGCGCTGGCCTGCCTGGAAATTCACCTGCGCAAAATGGGAAAACTGTAACCGGAGACACGCCGTCGCGGTACGCTTCTTCCAGAGCCGGACGCCGCTTCAGGAGTTGCCTGAAACCGGGCATGCCCCTATACTCCACCGCACGTGCGTTTTTTTGCTGTTCTGCGCATGCCATACCCTTGCCGGAGTTCCCGATATGGACTGGCCTCACATACTTGTTGTCATCGCGTTGCCGCTTGCCGCGATTTTCCTCCTCTCCCGGATTGTCCGGCTGGTCGCGCGCCGTATTGCGGAACGCCGGAACGCGGACAAACAACACCGCCTCACACGGGAAATCCTCGAAACGGCCATGAACCAGCGCAGCCCCCTGAATCTGGAATTTACCGGCGCGGAACTCCAGGGACGCAAGCTCCAGGGCCCGTGCATCAAACTCGGGGAACATTCCCTGTTCGTCGATGTGGGCGGCGCATACGCAAGCCCGGTATGGGCGCGGGAACCCGTGCAGGTATTCTTTAAAACCACCGCCAAGCGCAAGGCCTCATACTATCAGTTCAGTTCCTATGTCATAGACGCCCAGATCCGCAGGAACACCTTTGTACTGCAACTGCCGGTGCCGGCCACGCTGGAACCCGGCCAGAAACGCAGTTTCGTCCGCGTGGAACCGCAGAAAGGGGCCGTGCTCGGCCTTGGCCTCTGGCCCATGTCCGACAGGCTCCCCCTGCCTACCAGCATTCACACCATGAAACAGGCCACTTTCAATTTTCGTCCCGGCAAATCCGAAGACGTGCGCGTCGTCAATCTTTCAGCCGGAGGCATGCGCCTGAGCATGGACAAGGAGCTGAAACCGTTTGACACGCTTGACCTTTCCAACGGTTCCCAAGTACTCTGCCTTCTGGTTTTGCGTTCCAATGAAGGCGAAATGCCTCTGCCGTTCTGGCTGGCGTGCACCATCGTGTCCTTCAGCGAAAATCAGGAAAAAAACAGTCCCCTGTTTCTGGGCCTGCGGTTCACCAACTGGGCGCTGATGGAAAACGGGCGCACCGACATCGTCTGGTTTCCCATCCACAAGGACAGGGGCGTAGCTCCGCTGGCTTCGTGGGTCATGCGGCATCATTTGGAGCAAAGCAAGCATTTGTAATCACACCGTCAGCGGCCGCACGCCGACGACGCGGGCATCCCCGCGCATCCCGGCACGACGACGCCGTTGCAGCCAAGGAGGTTATTTTGGACGGAGGCCCCGACAGTAGTATCTGGTCGCGCCTGGGCAGATTGTTCGCCCGCCGCGACGATGAAGAATCTCTGGAAAAAGCCATTCTGGAAGCCCGCGCCGACGGCGCCGTGGCCGCGGAAGAGGAATCCATGCTTCTGAGCATCCTGCGCTTCGACGATCTTCAGGTGCAGGACATCATGACCCCCCGGACGGACATCGACTGCGCCCCCGCGGATACGCCGCTGCTGGAGGTGGCGCAGCTTATCGTAGACTCCGGTCATTCCCGCATCCCCGCCTACAGCGAAACGCGCGACAATATCGTGGGCATCGTCCATGCGAAAGATCTGCTGCGCTGTCTCATCGACCCGGCGCACCACGACACGCCGGTGAACACGCTGATGCGCGAGCCCTTTTTTGTTCCTGAAACCAAAGGAATACGCGATCTGCTTCAGGAATTCCGCGCCCGCAAACTGCATATCGCCATCGCTCTTGACGAATACGGCGGCACCTCCGGCCTCATCACCATCGAGGACGTGCTGGAAGAAATCGTCGGGGACATCGAGGACGAGCATGACGCCCCCAGGGAAGAAGACATCCGCGTGCTGGGGGAAAATCACTTTGAGCTCACGGGCCGGGCGCTTCTGGAAGATCTGGACGAGCTGGGCATCCATCTGGAATCCGACGAGGTGGACACCATCGGCGGTTACCTGAGTCTTATGGCCGGACATGTGCCCGCCGCGGGCGAACTCTTCACGTTCGCGGGCTGGACCTTCACCGTGGAAGAAGCCGACGTGAAATTCATCCGCCGCATCAGCGTGCGGCCGGAAGCGGAAGGCGACGCCCTCACCGCCCAGGCCTCATGAACCGGCATGCCGTATGGCGGGGACTGGCCGGAGCCGCCGGGGTGTTTCTGGGATTTCCCAATCCGCTCCTCCACCTGCCCTTGCTCTCCCTGGCCTATCCCGCGGCCCTATACCTTTTGGGACGGGACGCGCCGGACCGCCCCACGGCCTTCCGGCACGGGTGGCTGACCGGCCTTGTCGGAGCCTCGGCCGCTCTGTACTGGCTGGCCCTGCCCATCCACAACGTCGGCGGGCTGCCCTGGGTGCTGGCCGCCCCCTGCGCCGTAGGCATCGGCATCTATGTCGGGCTGTACGGCGCTATTTTCTGCGTCTGCGCCCGAATGTTGCGTCCCCGGCCGCCCCTGGCGCGCGGCGTGATGCTGGGACTGATCTGGTATATGCTGGAACTGCTGCGGGGCAGTCTGTTCACCGGATTCCCCTGGTTGCCGCAGGCCGCCGCCTTCGCCCCTTGGCCCGTTTTTATCCAGGGAGCTTTTCTGGTGGGCGCATATGCGCTGGGAGGGCTGCTGACCATGGCGGCCTGTCTGCTGGCCGAGGGCCGCAAGGGCTGTGTCGCGGCGGGGCTGGGACTGCTGGTCATGCTGGCCGTTTTCGGCGCGGCGCGGCTGACGGACTCCGGGCCATCTCCCGAAAATGCCGCGCGGACCGACGACGTCGTTCCGGTCATTTTTGTGGAAGGCAACGTCGATCAGAATCAAAAATGGGAAGCGCACCGGCAACAGGCCACGGTGGATCTGTATCTGGGCCTGAGTCGCGCGGCGCTGCAAGACCATCAGGGCTCGACGCCGCTGCTCATCTGGCCGGAAACGGCCATGCCCTTCTACTATCAGGAGCACCGCCTGCACGCCCCCATCCTGCGGCACTTCGTCAGGGAGTCCGGCGCGCCGTTGCTGTTCGGCGCTCCCGGATACCTCAAAAACGGCGCCCGTTCCTTCCGCATCTTCAATCGCGCCTACCTCATCAGTCCGCAGGGGCGGGATGCGGGATACTATGATAAAGAGCATCTGGTGCCTTTCGGCGAGTATCTGCCCCCCTGGCCGGCTTTCGACTTTCTGACGCCGCTGCTGCAGGGCGTGGGGGACTTCACGCCGGGATTGGCCGTGGCCCCCCTGCGCACGGGCAATCTTGCCCTCGGCATGCTCATCTGTTATGAAAGTATCTTCCCCGAGTTGGCGCAGGCCCGTGTGGCCGCGGGCGCCAACATACTGGTCAATATCAGCAACGACGGCTGGTTCGGCGATTCGTCCGCGCCGGAGCAGCACCTGCAGATGGCGGCCCTGCGCGCCGTGGAACAAAACCGCTGGCTGCTGCGAGGCACCAACACGGGCATTTCCGGAATATACGACAACAGGGGACGCCTTGTATTGCGCGGGGCGCAGTTCAAAGCGCAAAGCGTCGCCGGGCAGGCCCGTCTGCTGACGTCCCGGAGTCCGTACCATAAAGCGGCTCCATGGATTCCGTATGCCGCGGCGGCGCTGCTGGTTGTGCTGTTGTTGCGCGTTCCCGGACGCGCCCGGGGCATTCCCCGCCGGATTTCCCGATAACCCTTATCCCCACATCACCGCTATGTTGCAACTTGCCGATCTGCGTGCCCGGTGCACCCCGCTTTCCGAACGTTTCGCCTCTCTTTGGGGGCGTCTTTGACTTGGCGGCCGACAAACGCCGTCTGGAAGAAATAGAACAGGAAATCTCCAGGCCCGACGCCTGGGACGCTCCGGAGAAACTCACGCCGCTGTTGCAGGAAAAACGCCGTGTGGAGGACCAGGTGGCCCGTCTGACACGCCTGGAAACCTGTTGCCGGGACATGGAGGAATGGTTGACCCTGGCCTCCGAAGACGAAGATCCGGAAGCCCTGGAATCCCTGGAAGCCCAGGTGAACCGCCTGGAAGAGCTGCTGGAAGAAACGGAGCTGGTCATGCTGCTTTCGGCGGAAGAGGATGCCCAGGACGCCATTCTGGAAATACATCCCGGCGCGGGCGGCACCGAGTCCCAGGATTGGGCCGAAATGTTGCTGCGCATGTACACCCGATGGGCCGGTTCGCACGATTACAGGGTGGAAGAGATGGATTTCATCGCCGGCGACGAGGCGGGCATCAAGAGCGTGACCCTGCGTATCAGCGGTCCCAACGCTTTCGGTTTTCTCAAAAGCGAACGGGGCATTCATCGGCTGATCCGCATTTCTCCCTTCGACTCCTCGGGACGCCGCCACACTTCGTTCGCCTCTGTGGACGTCATTCCCGACGTGGGAAACGACATCGTGCTCGACATCAAGGAAACGGATCTGCGTTTCGACACCTTCCGCTCCAGCGGCCCCGGCGGCCAGAGCGTGAACACCACAAGCTCGGCCGTGCGCGTCACGCATCTTCCCACGGGCATTTCCGCCCAGTGTCAAAACGAGAAATCGCAACATCACAACAAGGAGACGGCGCTGCACATCCTGCGCGCGCGCCTCTACGATCTGGAGTTGCGCAAGCGCGATGCGGAACGTCAGGCCCAGTACGCGGGCAAAAACGCCATAGCCTTCGGCAGTCAGATCCGCACCTACACGCTGCAGCCGTATCGTCTGGTCAAGGATCACCGCACCAATACGGAAGCGGGAGATGTGGACGCCGTTCTGGACGGCCGCATCGATCAATTTCAACGCGACTACCTCCTGTACCGGCATGGTCAAGCACACTGATACTCCGGAGAGAGTTTCCGAAACCTCGCCCGAGGCGCAAAAGCTGCTGAAGGAATTGCGGCGACTGCACGGCGCTCTGGCGCACGACGCGGAACCTCGCGGCGTCAAGTCCCTGTTGATGGTGGCCCGCGTTATCGAAGGCATGGATCTGGCGTCCTGGCAGCGTCTGTGCGCCGAAACGCTCCTGGAGGGGTGGTGCGCCGTGGAGCTTGATCCCGAGGGAGAATCCGGCCTTACCTGCCGGTTGACTCACCTGGCCGACGAAACCGTGCTGACCGACAATACCGACGCTCTCACCGGCGCCCTGAACGCCGCGCCGCTTCTCCGGCAGTTGGAAATGGAGGTCAACCGCGCCCATCGGGGACGCTCGGAGCTGTCGCTGGTGTCTTTTGCCCTGGACAACATAGGGGACATTCTCCGCACCCACGGCCAAAACGGCCTGCATCAGGCCGGTCTGGAGCTGATCCGCTGCATCCGCATGGGCACGCAGCCCTGCGACAGCCTCGGACGGCTGGGACCGGGGCAGTACGTGCTCATTCTTCCGGGGGCCGGGGCATTCAAGGCCCAGGCCATGACGGAACGCATTTCCAAAATTTATGCGACCACGCCCCTGCGATGCGATCACGAAACATTTCACGCCCGCTTTTCCGCCGGCATCGCCAGCGGCACGGGCAGCACCCTTACGGCGGAATCGCTGCTGGAGCAGGCTGTCGCGGCCCTGAAAAGCGTGCAGCATTCAGGCGGCGGCAGCGTGCGTGTCTGTCGTCGCCCGGAGCATCCCCTGTCCGAACGCAAAACTCTGGTGCATTCCGACGAAAAACGTTTTCTATTCTCCGGCGGAGAGGAATCATGAGAACAAACATGACACTCAGTGTCGCCATCATGAGCGGCAAGGGGGGCGTGGGCAAGACCAACATTTCCCTCAATCTCGGCTGCGCCCTGCATCAGGCCGGATTTCGCACGCTGCTCATGGACTGCGATCTGGGATTGGCCAATCTGGACGTGCTGCTGGGCATCGCTCCGGAAGGCAATCTGCAGGACGTGCTGCTGGGCAACGCCGCCGTCGACGACGTGCTGCATACGGTGGACAACGGATTTGAAGTGCTTCCGGCCGCCTCCGGCGTGCCGGAGCTGATAGACATGGATGCGGACATGCGCAGTCTGCTGCTCGACCGCCTGGAACCGACGCTCGACAATTACGATTTCGTCTTCCTGGATCTGGGCGCGGGCATCAACGACGTGGTGCAGGCATTTGCCTCCATGGTGGCCCTGCGCATCATCGTCATCACGCCGGAACCCACCTCTTTGACGGACAGCTATGCCATCATCAAGGTGATGTCCAGCCGCTACAACATCCGCGACTTCATGGTGCTGGTGAACCAGACGGAAAGCAAAAAGGAGGAACAGTACACCTTCGCCCGACTGCACGGCGCCTGCAAGCGTTTTCTGGGCATCGAACCTGTGTTGCTCGGCGCGGTGCGCAACGACCGCAAGCTGGTGGATGCCGTACGGCGGCAGGAACCCTTGCTGCGCTGTTTTCCGGGTTCGCCCGCCGGACAGGATCTCCAGGCCGTGGCCGCCCGGTTGCAGCAGATCCGCATGAATATGCTGGATTGGCTGGCGGATCGTCCGCCTCTGACCGCACCGTTGCCGTAAGCGCGGCGCTTGAAAAAGCATATTTACCTTGTAAAAAAATTTCGCTAGGCTATTTAACGCGTTGCGTTTTTGGGACACGACGTTTACCGTCTTCAGCGTGTTGTTTTTCTGGCCCCACATTTTTCAGAATCTTGCCCCGGAGTACACCGATGAATAAAAGCGAGCTGATAAAAAATCTTGCGGAAGAAACCAATCTGCCCATGGAGGATGCCGCGCTCGTGGTCAACACGTTTGTCGACTGCATGAAAGACTCTCTGCTGGCGGGTGAACGCGTGGAAATCCGCGGGTTCGGGAGCTTCAAAATCAAGGAATACGAAGGATATGCCGGGCGCAATCCCAAAACCGGCGACAGCGTCGTCGTGCGCCCCAAAGTCCTGCCGTTCTTCCGGGCCGGAAAAGAACTCAAAGAATACCTCAACCAGTAACTTTTCGACAATCGGCACGCGGGCGCTCTTCCCTCCTGCCGGGGCCGCCCCGGCGCGCACCGGACATGTTCCGTAAATGCCGGGGAATGCCTCCGTACACCTTTCTCCGCCATGGCGCATCTGCCGCGGAGGAATCTGTATGCAGATAGAAACAAGGAGTGTGCAGTATGCAGTTTACAGGCGCATTTACCGCATTGGTGACGCCGTTCAAAAACGGCGCTGTGGATGAAGAACGCTACCGCCGATTCGTTGAATGGCAAATCGAACAGGGCATCCACGGGCTGGTTCCCTGCGGAACCACGGGGGAATCCGCCACCCTGACGCATGAGGAACACGAACGCGTGATCGAAATATGCATCGATCAGGCCAAAGGGCGTGTCCCCGTGCTTGCGGGCGCCGGTTCCAACAACACGTCGGAAGCCATTCGGCTGGCCGAATTCGCCAAAAAGGCCGGGGCGGACGGCGCATTGCTCATCACTCCCTACTACAACAAGCCTACGCAGGAAGGTCTGTACCGCCACTTCAAAGCCGTCGCCGAAGCGGTGGATCTGCCTTTGGTGCCTTATAATGTTCCGGGGCGTACCGGGTGCAATCTGTTGCCCGCCACCATAGGACGCCTGTCCAGGGAACTGCCCAACATCGTCGGCATCAAGGAGGCCACCGGCAACCTGGCCCAAGCGTCGGACGTGCTGGAAAACTGTCCTCCGGCATTTCAAGTGTTGTCAGGGGATGATTTTACCGTGCTCCCCCTGCTCTCTCTCGGCGGCAGCGGCGTCATTTCCGTCACCTCAAACGTGGCTCCGGCCAAAATGGCGGCCCTGTACAACGCCTTCAAAACCGGAGATATGGCCACGGCCCGCAGACTCCACTTTGAACTGGCGCCGCTGAACAGGGCCATGTTCCTGGAAACCAACCCCATTCCGGTCAAAACGGCGGTCGCCATGATGGGACTCATGGACCTGGAATTCCGGCTGCCTCTGTGTCCTCTGGCCGACGCCAACCTTGAAAAACTTCGCGCCGCGCTGCGCGAAGGGGGGCTGCTGTAAACATTTTCCGGCATGGCGGCTCCATGCCATTTTATGGAAAAGAGCGGCGCACTGTTTTTTGCATGATTTTTTGGCGTAGAGTTCCGGCAACGGCGGCTACCGGAAAAGACATGAAACAGGGCGTTCCGGCATATGCGGAACGCCCTGTCATTGTTTCAGTCCGCGGGCTGCCTTGGAGCGGAACAACTTTCAGAACAGCAAACCGCGCCTCCGCGCGCTCCCTGTCGCTCATCCCCCTCGATGACGACACGCTCCCGCTTTTATCACCGGCGGCGGTTCCCGTTGCCGCCAAAATGCGTTTCCGGGGCTCTGCTCCGCACGATACTGCCCCGGCCGGGGAGGTTACCTTTCCGGGCGGCCTTCTTTCAGATTTCTGCACCCCGCAATGATTGCATCCATGACCTCGGGATGCGCCAATGTGGTGACATCGCCGAAATCCTCATACACGCCCGCCGCCACCTTGCGCAGCATGCGCCGGATGATCTTGCCGGAGCACGTTTTCGGCATGCTCCCGACAAACTGGATGATTTCGGGCGTGGCCAAAGGACCGATATCGCGACGCACAACGTCGCGCAGTTCCTTGCGCAAGGCTTCGGACCAGGGCGCATCATCCACCAAAGTGACGTACGCATAAATGCTTTCGCCTTTCAAATCGTGCGGCATGGGCACTACGGCGGCCTCCGCCACCTGGGGATGAGCCGCCAGCACGGACTCTATTTCCGACGTGGAAAGACGATGGCCGGAAACATTGATGGAATCGTCGATACGCCCCAGAATCCAAAAATATCCATCCTCGTCCACCCGTGCTCCGTCTCCCGACTGGTAGGCGCCGAAGCGCTCGAAGTAGGAACGGTATTTCTCCGGATTGCCGTACACGCCCTGCATCATGCCGGGCCAGGGTCTGCGGATGATCAGATGCCCGCCTTCATCGGATTCCTCGGAACCGTCGCCGCTGACCACGGCGGCGTCGATACCCGGCAGCGGAAACGAGGCCGAGCCGGGTTTCAGCTTGGTGGCGTACGGCAAGGCGGCGATCATGGCTCCGCCGGTTTCCGTCTGCCACCAGGTATCGATCACCGGCAGTTCGTCCCGGCCGATATGGGTGCGATACCACATCCAGGCTTCTGGATTGATGGGTTCGCCCACGGAACCGAGAATCCGCAGCGAGGACAAATCATAGCGTTCCGTCCAGGCTTCGCCCACCCGCATGAGAGAACGGATGACCGTAGGCGCGGTATACAGGATGTTGACGCGGAATTTTTCCACGATGCTCCAGTAGCGGTCCGGCTTGGGCCAGTTGGGCACGCCTTCGAACATGACCGTAGTGGCTCCCAGGGCCAGCGGACCGTAGACCATGTAGGTATGGCCGGTAATCCAGCCCACATCGGCCGTGCACCAGTATACGTCGTCGTCGCGCATGTCGAAGACCCACTGGGTCGTGTGCGCGGCATAGGTCAGATATCCGCCCGTGGCGTGCATGACGCCTGTGGGCTTTCCTGTGCTGCCGCTGGTGTGCAGCAGAAACAGGGTATCGTTGGCGTCCATGGATTCACAGGGAAAATCCGCATCCAGGGTGAAGTCGTCCAGCAGATCATGCCACCAGATATCGCGGCGACGATCCATGTTGACTTCCTGATTGGCGCGGTTGACCACCACCACATGGGCCACGGAGGGGCATTTTTCCAGGATGGGGTCCAGGTTGGCCTTGAGCGGTTTGGGCTTTCCGGCACGCATGGCCGCGTCGGCCGTGATCACGACTTTGGCCTTGGAGTCCTGAATACGACTGCGCACGCCGCCTTCGGCATACCCGGAAAAGATGGTCGTATGAATGGCGCCGATGCGCGCGCAGGCCAGCATGGCGATGATCAATTCGGGAATCATGGGCATATACAGCGCGACCCTGTCCCCCTTGCGCACCCGCAGCGAGCTCAACGCGGAGGCTATGCGACATACTTCCGTGTAGAGCATCTGATAAGTATAGCAGCGGACCTCGCTTTCACGCTCACCCTGCCAGATAAGCGCCGCCTTGTTGCGGCGTCCGCTGATAAGGTGGCGGTCGATGCAGTTGAACGCGGCGTTCAGGCGTCCACCGGCAAACCATTCGTACTTGTATGCTTCCGGGTCGGACTTCAACACCTGATTCCACGGTCTGAACCAGTGCAGCAACTGCTGTGCTCGTGTTCCCCAGAAGCCGTCAGGATCTTCCTGCGCCTTGCGACAGATGGCTTCATATTCTTCATGACTGCGAATCCATGCTGTGGATTTGCCATGAACAGGGGGGACATAGCTGCGCTGCTCTGTCAACAGTGTGGTGATGCGTTCCTGGGACATGAGAATCTCATCCTCCATTGTGCTGTTGCTTCGACACTACATATACGGGTTCTCAACAACTTATAGATGCTCCCACGATACCAAACCTACACAGAGCACATTGGAGCGTCAAGACGGCAAATCTTGTTTGATCTTGCAATCAATATTTGAAAACAATCGGTGTTTTGAGAAAAAACAGGAAATTATACGCCAAAAGACGCCATTCGCACGTATTTTGAGGGAAATTCCATGCTTCAGGAAAATTGCCGTCCGGACGTATTTTTTTGATAATTAAATTTTTCTCAAATGAATAGCGCCGCACGTTACGCACAGGCTTTCAGACACGGGACATGCCGAAAAAATCCGCGTCACCCCGCGGCGCACGCGACCGGAAAAAAGAAATCCCCCATGCCGCCAAGCATGGGGGAGGAGAACGAAATGTGGGGCGAATGATGGGGCTTGAACCCACGGCCACCTGGGCCACAACCAGGTGCTCTACCAACTGAGCTACATCCGCCGTAGACTGACCTTGTACGCCGGACTTTTTCGTTTGGCAAGCACTTTTTTTACGTTTTTTTGCCTCCGCCCTTCTCCAGATTTTTTTATCTAGTATTTCATAACACAAAATACTTCGTATTTTGCGTCAAGATCATTCGCCGAAAAACGCGG
>CASQEL010000017.1 GCA_949427775.1 uncultured Desulfovibrionaceae bacterium | reverse complement strand
GCCTCTGGTTGGGGAACCGGCATCACCCTTGCGCAGTTCACGGACACGTTGGCCGAGCTTGAGACGGAGCATAAAGACTGGGACGGCGACGACGCGCTGTTCGGCGGCAAGGGCAACGATATTCTCTTCGGCTGGGGCGGCGACGACTATCTCCACGGCGGCGACGGGTCGGACATGATCTTCGCCGGAGGCGGCGACGACCTCATTGTCTATGACAGCTCGGATTACCTTGTGCACGGCGGCAGCGGCATCGACTTCCTGCTGAGCGGGAAAGATGAGAATCTTCACCTGGACGCTCTACTGAACAACACCAATCCGAAAGATGGACCGATGGTCAGCGAGGTGGAAGTGCTGCTCAAGGGCGATGCTGTCACCACGCTGACGAGTTTGAAGGAACTGGAGGACTACGGCATCAAGGTCGAGGACGACACGCTGACGCTGGGCGAAGGATGGACGCTGAACGAGAATGGGCACTACACATACAAGGACAGCTCGATCATTCTCGAAACCACGCTGGAGGGAACGCCGCAGGAGAACGGAACTATTGTATTCTCGAAGGACGGGGATCTGCCTCAGAGTGAGGCACTTTTCTCCGGGCAGAGCGGGAGCATGGACAGCCTGCTGGGCGTTTCCGAAACGTCCGATACGATGCCTCAGGAGCCTGACGAGCGTTCTCTTGATCTGACGAACATGGACACGCGCGCCTATTCCGGTCTTGGCAAGGAACGGGAGGAAAAGGCCGCCGGGGCGGATTCCGGCAAGCCGGATTTGGAAAGGGCGGAGTCGGGCGGCATCCCCGGATGCGAGCTCACTGAGGCTTCCGGCAATGAAGAAGAGCTTGCGGTGGCGATAAACGCCATACGGGCCGAGACCGGCGGCTGCTAACCTGCAACATCGGGGAGGGGGCGGCTTCACGCCGCCCCCTCCCTTCAGGGTCGCCATGCGTATTCTGTTCTGCAACAACAGTTTTCCCGGTCAGTTCGAGGCATTGGCCGGGTACCTTGCCGCCCGGCCGGAGCATACTGTCCTTTTCGCCTCCAGCTATGGACGGCGCGATTTCTCCATAGCGGGGGTTCGCCGCATCCTGCTTAAGACTGCGCATGAACGCGCGCCGAAGGGAAAAGACGAATTTATCCGCCAATGGACCCGGGCCGTCAATGCCGGACGCGAGGCGCGAGGCGCGTTCACGCAGCTCAAACAATCCGGATACGAGCCGGATGTGACGCTTTTTACCGCCGGGTGTGGGGAGAGTCTTTTTCTGAAAGACGTTTTCCCCAATTCGTTTCGGGCGGCGTATCTGGACCTGGACAGGCATGTACCGGAAGAGGATGACGAAAAAAGCGCGTTCGCCTTTCTGACCCGAAGCATGGCCCTGTTTCACGGGCAGGCCGTCTTTGCGCTTTCCGGTGATCCGCGGGGCATTCCCGATTTTTTGCGGCCCGTTGTCGGCATGACGTCGCCTTTTGTGGATACCGACTTTTTCCGGCCGGAAAGCGCCGCTCCCTTTCTCTGTGACGGGCGTGTGTTTTCGCGGGAGAGGGAAGAACTGGTGTCCATCGACGGGAAAGGCTTGTCTGAAACGGACATATCTCTCGCTGTAGCCCTTTTGCTGCGGCAACGCCCCGACTGCCATGTTCTGCTTGCCGGGTGCGACTGTGCCGGTACGCCCCCCGGCGTGTTCGCGGAGCTTGCCCGCGCCTGCCCCGGCAGACTGCACCTGCGGGGCGTGTCCGGCCGGGCTGAATACAGAGACATGCTGGCCGCGTCCACAGTGCATGTTTGTCCCTCTCCGCGCAGCCGCATGCGAGAACTTATGGAGGCGCTGAGCTGCGGGGCGCTTCTCCTGGCGCGCCCGTCATCCACACCGGGAACAAGGGTCCTCATTCCCGGCAAAACCATGCTGACGTGGCCGGACAGCACGGAAGAGCAGGTTCGTCTTCTTCATCATGCCCTGGATGACAGGCAGACGCGGGAGGCCCTGTGCCGCAATGGACGGAAAGCCGTAAGGACGCATCACGCTCAGGAAACTATCCTGCCCCGTCATGTGGATGATCTGCTGAGGGCCTACGAACGCTGGAAAGGCTCCGGCGGCGCATAGCCTGTATTTTTTCAAACGCATGCAACGGACGACGGCGAATGTTTCCCCGGCCTGTCCGGAGGCGGACAGCCCGACGGATGCCGCCGCCGATGTTTGATTGCCCAACGCGCCGTAAAGCCTCCGAAATGTCGGTCATGCCCCAGCCATTCGCATTCAATTGCAAAATTCACTGCCTGTCTTTCCATGCCTGCATCATCTCTTTCCAGAGTGGCTCATTTCCCGAGAGGGGAAAGCCGTGGTAGTACCCGGGCTGATTTTCATACATTGCCTGCAAAACGATACCGTCATGAACTATCCAGACAGCCTTTGGCCATTCCCCCGGCGGGGTGCGTCTGTCAATCAGCCCCAGCCGAAAAGCTTTTTTTAAAAGTTCTTCCGCCTCCTCCTTGCGGAATATCCTCGCATTATCACACAAACTGGTATTCGGCCTGGGATCAGACGGGGGCGTAAGCCCGAAATTTCCCGGATTTTTCTTGTGTTTCGGGTTGCCGGTGTAGATAACCTGATTGGATTTCCTCTCAAGATCATCTCTGAGAGCAGTGTATTCGCAAGCTCGAAGAACTCGGTATTTTGTGTTGAATTTTCTTGATTCCGGTTTTCTGTCCATTATTCACGGTCTCGGCGGGCGGGGTTTGAAAAGAAATTGAACGAAATTTGCATAAAGAAATTAATGCCATGCTGGTGCGGCTTATGCAAGCATCATTTCTTACTGAGGGCCGGCCCTGAAAATCTTGACATCGGAAACGGTTCCGGACATGTAGTGCCAAGGTTTGTTGGCACAGGAGAAGCGTTGTTTGCCCGCAAGGAAGATGCGCGTCTTGTGCGGAGAGCGCGTTCCTGTGGTCTTCGGCCGAAAAACGCGCGCAATCTGACGCGGCGGGTGGGCAAAAAACACAGCGTTGACAGTTTCTGAGGGCGGAGCGGCGTCACGATTGCGGAACATGCGCTCCTTCGCATGACGCGCGCTCTGCTCCTGCTTTTCCGGGGAACCGCCATGAACGACTCGCGATCCTTGTCCGGCATCGTCTTCAATATCCAGAAATATTCCCTGCATGACGGTCCCGGCACCAGAACCCTGGTTTTTCTCAAGGGGTGCCCGTTGCGTTGCCTGTGGTGCTCCAATCCGGAGAGTCAGGATATGCGGGTGGAACTATTGTTTTCTCCCGAGTCCTGCCGTTCCTGCGGCGGTTGCGCGCGGGTCTGCCCTGAAGGGCTGCATCGGATGACGCCCTCCGGTCCGGACGGCTCTTCGTCGCATCATCTGGAACGGGATCCGCGTTGCCGGGCCTGCGGCGCCTGCGTCGATGTCTGCCCGGCGGGCGCGCTGTCTCTGACAGGGCGGCGGATGACCGTACGGGAGGTGGTGGATGTCGTCCTGCAGGACAGCATGTTTTACCGCAGTTCCGGAGGAGGCGTCACGCTGAGCGGGGGCGAGGCCGCATTGCAACCGGCCTTCGCGGCGGGCATTCTGCGGGAGTGCCGGGAGGAGGGCATCCACACCGCTCTGGAAACCTGCGGAGAGGTCGCCCCGGCGGCACTGGAGACGTTGGCTCCGCTGACGGATCTGTTTTTATACGACATCAAGCACATGGACGATGCCGCGCATACCCGCCTGACCGGCGCGGGCAACAGTCGTATTTTAAAAAATCTCGACTGGTTGCTGGGGGAAGGCAGGAAGGTTCAGATTCGCGTTCCCCTTGTTCCCGGTTGCAATGACGACGCCGCCAATCTTGAGGCCATCTTTGCGCTGGTCAAATCTCTTCGCGCCCGGGGCGGAGCGATCACCGGCGTGGATGTGTTGCCGTATCACCTGTACGGCCTGCGCAAGTATGCGCAACTGGGACGGAGATACCCGCTGGACGGGACGGCGTGTCACACCGCCGAAGAACTGGCCCGTGTGGAGGCGTTGGCGGCGCATGCGGATTTGGGAGGGGCGCGGGCGCGCGTCCTGAAGCATTGAGTTTTCCCTGCGACTCCGTTTTTTGGAACCCCGGTTTGTTTCGCGGCGGGAAAGGGGGATCAGCGTTTGAGCGCGGCCTCGGGCGAGGCAAGAATGCGCCGGGCCAGATCCACGTCCCGGGCGATACGGGCCTTGAGTTCCTCCACTGAGGCAAAACGCTGCTCATCGCGCAGACGCTGGACAAAGTGCAGGTTTATCTGTCGATTGTAGAGGTTGATGTCCGTATCCGGCAAAAACGACTCCACGGACACGCGATCGTTGCCGAATGTGGGATTGACGCCGATATTGGTCACGGCGGGCCGGATCGCGTCGCCGCAGTCGGCCCAGGCGGCATAGACGCCCCGGCGGGGGAGCAGCACGTCCGGAACTTCCAGGTTGGCGGTGGGAAACCCCAACCCTTCGCCGCGGCCGTAGCCGTGGATGATCGCGCCGCTCAGGAAGTGGAAACGTCCCAGCAGGGGACGCAATTCCCAGACGTCGCCTTTCTGGAGCAGATCCCGCACGCGGGTCGAACTGACCACCGCGCCGTTGACGATGACGGGCGGCACCTGCTCCACGCCGAACCCCAGCCGCTCGCCCAGGGCTTTCAGAACATCATAGTTGCCCGCCCGGCCTTTGCCCAGCGAGAAGTCATAGCCTATCACCAGTTCCGCGAGTCCCATGGGCACCAGGAGTTCCCGCAGAAACGTTTCCGGCGTGCAGGCGGCCAGTTCCCGAGTGAACGGCAGCTCCAGCAGGATGTTCACCCCCAGGCGTTCCAGCAGCAGGCGGCGCTGTTCGCGGGTGGTGAGTTGCGGCGGCGTATGGCGACCGGCCAGAACGCTCAGCGGATGCGGCCAGAAGGTCACGACCATGTTGAGCATGTTGCGGCGCGCGGCCATGTAGCGCGTGCGGGCGATGAGCACCCGATGCCCGATATGAACGCCGTCGAAGTTGCCGATGGTGGCGCAGACGTCGTGCGCGTTCAGAGCGGGGAAAAGATCGACCGGAGAATGTGCAAGCAGCATAATGGTTGTTCGTTCCGATGTTCATCCCGCGGTGTTGCAGGGCCGACATTGACCTCGCGGCAGGCTCGATACAGCTTCGCCCGATGTTGGCCTTGCGCCTTGCCGACTGAAAAACTTCGGCTTTTCGCGGACGGCGTTGCAGGGAAAAAATGCCCTAAATCAGCCGGTCAAAGATAAATGTATACGAAGAGCGCAAGGCCAGGGCCAGGCGCAGAGCCAGCGCCTGGCCCGCATCTTCATTCAGTTGGAGAAAGGATGCCAGATGTCGGCTCACTTCCATAAAATCCTTGTCGCCCCTGTGTTGCAGCATGTCGATATATTCGAGAGCTCGGGCCAGCAGGCGGGCGCTGTCCTTGTCCGGATGCCGTTTTGCATACCGGGCCAGAAAGGCATCGAAAATTTCCTGGTATGCCGTGGGAAACGAACGCATCAGCGCCAGACGCCACAAGCCGATGTACAGAGCGCGCAGTTCCAGCAGCATCTGACGTCGACGCAGAAAGCTGAATCTGCCCACCCCCAGCAAATGCAGTTCCTTGGGAAATACGGCATCCCGCAGCAGCGCGTCAAAGTTGTCCAGCACTTCCTCCGTGGAATAGGGGCTGGAGGTCACTGCCGTCCTCCCGCAGAGCCTCCGTCTCTGCGTCCGCGTGAACGTTTGCGGCGTTTGCCTTTGCCCTGCGGCGCGTCCCCGGTTCGGGAGCGGGATGTTCCCTGGGGGCGCGGCGGGGGCGTGCACAGACTTTGCTGATAGCAGTCGTCCAGCAGCATGCTCAAAAGCCGGCTTTGGTCTTCTTCGCCCTCTTCCGGCAGGGCCAGCACGCGGCCAAAGGCGGTAAAACGCTGCACGCGTTCGCGCTGGAGTCCGGTCAGGCGGCGATAGCGGGCTTCCAGCAGGGTTGTGAGCCGTTGGGAAACCACGCGGGACACATCTTCATCCGTGGGATTTTCCCGATGCAGGAGCCGTATTTTGTAGTGACGGGCGATACGCTCCAGCTCCATTTTCTGCATGACGTCCACCAGCGAGATGACCGTGCCCGCGGCCCCGGCGCGGCCTGTGCGTCCGGCGCGGTGGATGTAGGATTCGTGGTCTTCCGGCGGTTCATACAGGAAAACATGGGAGAGTTCGGGAATATCTATGCCGCGCGCGGCCACGTCCGTAGCCACCAGAAAACGCACTTCACCTTCGCGCACCCGGCCCAGCACTTCTTCGCGGCGGGACTGGGACAAATCCGCGGAAAGTTCGTCGGCGTTGTATCCGAAGCCCTTGAGCACCTCGGTCACATAGTGCACGTTGGCCTTGGTATTGCAAAAAATGATGGCGGAAGACGGATTTTCCGTTTCCAGCAGGCGCACCAGCGTCCTGTCCTTGTCCATGGGTTTGCATTCGCAATACAGGTGCTGCACTTCAGCCACATGCACCTGCGTGTGGGACAGCGAAAGCATGGACGGAGCGGTGAGAAATTCTCCGGCCAGATGCAGCACATGGGGCGGATAGGTGGCGGAGAACAGACAGGTGGGAATGCGTTTTTTGGGCAGATAGCGCTGCACTTCCTTCATGTCGGGGTAAAAGCCGATGGACAGCATGCGATCGGCCTCGTCGAATACCAGCATGCGCAGGGCGTCCAGGGTCAGCGTGCGGCGCAGCAGGTGATCGAGCACCCGGCCGGGCGTGCCCACCACCAGTTGGACGCCGCCGCGCAGAGCCTCCATCTGGCGGCCGTAGCCCACGCCGCCGTATACGGCGGCCGCTGCGAGTCCCGTGCCTTCAAAAAGCGTGGCGGCTTCGCGTTCCACCTGTACGGCCAATTCGCGGGTGGGCACCAGCACCAGAGCCTGCACGGCGGAACGGCCGGAGGAAAGTTGCTGCACCAGCGGCAGAAGATAGGCGCCGGTTTTGCCGCTGCCCGTGCGGGACTGGACCATGAGATCGCGTCGCGCCAGCAGATAGGGCAGCGCCAGGGACTGTACGGGCATGAGCTCCGTCCATCCGGATCTGCCGCAGGCGTCCTGCATGGATTGAGGGAGCTTGCCCAGGGTGACGCCGGGCAATGCGTCTTCAGGCTCGGTTACGGAAATGTTTTCCGCGGGGGCTGCGCGATGCGCAACGCCATCG
This sequence comes from uncultured Desulfovibrionaceae bacterium, assembly GCA_949427775.1. Lineage (GTDB taxonomy): Bacteria > Desulfobacterota > Desulfovibrionia > Desulfovibrionales > Desulfovibrionaceae > CASQEL01. The sequence continues at coordinate 7,431 of CASQEL010000017.1, read as the reverse complement.
CTTTCGAGAGGGGAAACAGCCTCAGGCTCCGACGGCTGCGCGCCACCGTCCGGCTGGGTATCGTGCGTCATGGAAGATGTCCTTCATATGGGAAGTGCGCGCCGTTGAACGGCACTGTAATTATATAGCATATATACTTCATCTAGGCAATGCGTCGCATGAGGAAGGCCGAAAGCGAAGTCCGCGAATAAATATTATTTAATATAAGCATATTATGATAAATATTTTCAGACTGAAGAACGCCCCGGAGCGCTCCGGTCGAAAGAGTGGCCCCGGGCGGGCGCATTCTGCCCGCGGAGTCGTGTCGGAAAAGGGGGCGGGACAGCGGAGCGTGTTGTGTGGGCAATGCCGCGTCACGCAACAGAAGATCCGGTGCGGGAAACAGCGGCGGTTCTCTTTCGTATCCCGTCGGTATTCGGCGGGCGTATGCGGCGACGTGGCTGCCGGTGTTCGGCATCAGGATGCCATACAACGGAAGAGCGCGTTGTGGAGCGCGGGCATGGCGACGTCGAAAATGCGCGGAAAGAAAGGAGGGCCGCGCGTTGCCCGGAGCGGGCGGACGCGGGGCGCCGGAGATGCGCGGAGGAAGAATGTTTTCCCGTCCGAAACGTCGGGAGGGGCTCCCGCCCCTCCCGAAAGTCCGCGTGGTTATGACGGCTGACCACGGGTTGGGGTTTCGCGTACCATGTCCAGAAAGTAGTCGTGCAGGCGCAGATCCTCGGTCAGTTCCGGATGAAAGGACGTAGCCAGCAGCGTGCCCTGGCGCACGGCCACAGGGCGGCCGTCCACATCGGCCAGCACACGGACGTCGGGTCCGGTGCGCAGCAGCACGGGGGCGCGGATGAACACGGCGTGGAACGGTTCCGTTCCCACTTCAGGCAGGGGCAGATCGGCCTCGAAACTGTCGCGCTGCCGTCCGAAGGCGTTGCGGCGCACGGTGGCGTCCAGCAGTCCCAGCCGGGGCTGATCGGAATTTTCAATATCCGTGCACAACAGGATCAGCCCCGCGCAACTGCCGTAGACGGGCATGCCGCCGCGGCTGCGCTCCCGGAGCGGTTCCAGCAGGTTCCAGTCAGCCAGCAGCTTGCCGATGGTGGTGCTCTCGCCGCCGGGGATCACCAGTCCCGCGATCTGATTCAGTTGATCCGCGCGCCGCACTTCCACAGTCCGCGCGCCGCAACGTTCCAGCGCCCGGCGATGTTCGCGGAACGCGCCCTGAAGGGCGAGAACGCCGATACACGGCTCGGACATGCCTACCACCCCCGCTCCTGCATGCGTTCGTCCCGGGCGATCCGGGAAATTTCCAGACCGGGCATGGCTTCGCCCAGATCACGGGAAACTTCCGCCAGCACCGTGCAGTCGTTGAAGTGCGTGGTGGCGGCCACGATGGCCTTGGCGCGCCTGGCCGGATCGGCGGATTTGAAAATGCCGGACCCCACGAAAATGCCGTCGCAGCCCAATTGCATCATCAGGGCGGCATCGGCGGGCGTGGCGATGCCGCCGGCCGCGAAATTGACCACCGGCAGCCTGCCCGCGTGGCGAACCTGAAGGGCCACGTCCAGCGGCGCGCCGTGATCCTTGGCGAAAGCGGGCACTTCGTCCTCAGGCAGAGAGCACAGGGTACGGATTTCGGACTGCACCATGCGAATATGCCGCACGGCCTCCACCACGTTGCCGGTGCCGGGTTCGCCCTTGGTGCGGATCATGGCCGCGCCTTCGGCCAGGCGGCGCAGAGCTTCGCCCAGATTGCGCGCGCCGCAGACGAAGGGCACGCGGAAGTCGCGCTTGTCGATATGGAAGCGGTCATCGGCGGGGGTGAGGACTTCGCTTTCATCAATGTAATCCACCCCCAGAGATTCCAGAATTCGGGCTTCCACAAAGTGACCGATGCGGGCCTTGGCCATGACCGGAATGCTCACCACGTCCATGATGCGCTTCACGACGGTCGGGTCGGCCATACGGGCCACGCCGCCCGCGGCGCGGATGTCGGCGGGCACGCGCTCCAGGGCCATGACGGCGCAGGCTCCGGCTTCCTGGGCGATACGGGCCTGTTCGGGAGTGGTGACGTCCATGATGACGCCGCCCTTGAGCATTTCAGCCAATCCTGTTTTAAGACGTATGGTGCCGTGTTCCACGGTATTTCTCCTTTGCGCCGTTGCGGCATGCGCGGCGGACGGGGGTTTTTACGGACAACGCCCGTGTTGTATCCGCCGCGCGTCGCGGGAGAAAGAAGATGTTCATATACGACGACAATATTTATTGTTCCTGAAAGAATATATATTGTCCCGGTGACAATGCCTGCGGGGCAAGTACATGAAATTTATAACTAGTTAGACTAACAAAAGAAATTTTCAGGCGGCAAATTTTGAATATCCGCTGCTTCCGGCACGTTCTCTCTGTCCGCGCGACTGCCCCGACAATGCCCGCAGGGCAATCGCACGAACGAAGATAATGTAAAATATTGGTGAGTTATGCGTCGGTCGTTAACAGTTTTTCTCATTATTTCAACTTGTTATGCGTTTCATGCGATTGCCCTGACAATGCCCGCGGCATATATTGACATCTTCCGGGAGGGCACGGTAGGGCAGGGACATGAAACTGGCACGACTGTACGCGGAAAAAACCGGTGAACCCAAATACATGGCTATTGCCGGAGCGTTGGAAGAAGGTATTCGGCGGGGTGAATTCGCGCCCGGAGAGGCCTTGCCGACGCAACGGGAATTGGCGGAAGCCCTGGGCGTGACTATCGGCACCGTCACACGGGGATATGCCGAGGCCGCGCAGCGCGGGCTTGTGGTGGGGGTGACCGGACGCGGGACTTTCGTGACGTCTCCCCGTCCCGATGTGGACGTGATGGCCCCGCCCGGCGGACTGTATAACTTGGGATTCATTTCTCCGTTCGAGTACCTGAATCCCAGCCTCAACGAGGCTGTAGCCCGGCTGGGGCGCGCTGATCTGGGCGAACTTTCCCATTATCAGCAACCTCGCGGTCTGGCCCGGCACCGGGCGGCCGGGGCTTGCTGGGCGCGGCGTTACGGCGTCAATGTGTCCCCGGACGGCCTGCTGATCTGCGCCGGAGCGCAACACGCCCTGCTGACCATTCTGGCCTCGCTTTTCAATCCCGGCGATCGCATTGCGGCCGAGCAGTTGAGCTATCCGCTGCTCAAGCAACTGGCCAGGCGCCTGCGGCTGCATCTGGTTCCCGTGCGTATGGACAGGGCGGGCATGTTGCCCGACGCCCTGGAAGCCGCCTGCCGGGGCGGAGGCGTCAAGGGGGTGTATCTCATGCCCACCTGCCAGAATCCCACTCTGGCCCAGATCCCTGAATTCCGGCGGCGCGAGCTGGTGGAGGTCTGTCGTCGGCATGATATTCTGATCATCGACGACGACGTTTTCGCGCTGGCCCTGGAGCATAATCTGCCGTCTTTTTCCACCCTGGCCCCGGAGAGAAGTTGCTGCATCGCCGCCACCAGCGAGGCTTTGAGCGGCGGCCTGCGCATCGCGTACCTCTGTCCGCCGGAACACCATCTGGAAGAACTGGAACGCACCATTTCGTACACCATCTCCATGGCTCCCCCCCTGATGGCCGAGTTGGCCGGGATGTGGATCAACGACGGCACGGCCGACATCGTGCTGACCGCCAAACGCCGCGAAGCGGCGGCCCGCAACGATCTGGCCCGGAACATTCTGGACGGCTTTGCCCTGGAAACGCGCACCACGGGCTTTTTTTGCTGGCTGAAGCTGCCGGAGCCCTGGAATTCAGTGGACTTCGCCGATGCCGCCCGGCAGCGCGGCGTGCTGGTGGCCGAAGGCGAGCACTTTCTGTCGGGGCACACCGTGCCGGAACAGGGCGCGCGCCTTGCGCTGGGAGGGGTGCGCACCCGCGAGGAATTGGCCGCGGCGCTGGAAATTTTGGCGGACCTGCTGCATGAGCGGCGCTGACGAAGGGGATTTCCGTGTTCTATACATTGTCCGGCGTGTTATTTCTGTATGTGGTTGTGCGCGGCATCCTCCCCCTGCGCGTGTCCCGAGCCTGGAAAATTGTTTTCAGCGCACTGATTTTTTTGTGTGCCTTTAAGGTGCTTATTTTCCGTTATTTTTTTGGAGAAGGACCGGCTCTGGAAGCCTCCTGGCAGGCGCTGGCGCTCAGCGCCTGGGCCAATGCCGCTGTGGTCATGCTGGCGCTGTTTCTGGTGCTGCGCGATTTGGGGTTGACCGCCGCGCTGCCGTTGCGGCGCAGACGCGCCGGAACCGGCGGGACGGAAAAGAGAGACGCCGGAGCGGCGTCCGGGGCCGAGGCGACCGAAGAGCGCGCCGCGCGCGCGTCACGCCGGGGGCAGGGATTGATTGCCGCCGCGGCCGTGCTGGGGGGCGTGGGCGTGTGGCAGGGAATGCGCGTGCCGGACGTACGCCGGGTGACCATCTTTTTGCCCCGTCTTCCGGCGGCGCTGGAAGGGGTGCGGCTGGCGCAGCTTTCGGATCTGCATATCAGCCCGGCCTTTCCCCGGGAATGTGCGCAGGCCGTGGTGGAGCGGACCAACGCGCTCAAGCCCGACGTGACGGTGATCACCGGAGATCTGATCGACGGAACGCCGCAACGTCGCCGCCACGATGTGGCGCCTCTGGCGGCCTTGCGCGCCCGGCACGGCGTGTTCGCCTGCGTGGGCAATCATGAGTACTATTCGGGTCTGAAACCGTGGCTGCGGGTATTCCGGCAACTGGGGCTCGTCGTGCTGCGGAACGAACACCGCGTGTTGCGGATCAACGGCGAGCGCATGGTGCTGGCCGGGGTGTCGGATATCGTGGAACGGCGCTACGGCGGCAAGGGGCCGGACGTGCCGCGGGCGCTGGCGGGCAGTCCCAAGGGCGCGCCGCGCATTCTGCTGGCGCATCAGCCTCTTGAGGCAGGGAAGAACGCCCGGTTGGGCGTGGACCTGCAACTGTCGGGTCACACCCACGGCGGTCAGATCGTGCCCGTCAACCTGCTGGTGGCCGTGCTGAACAACGGCTATCTGAAGGGCCTCTATACTGTGGGGGACATGAAACTGTACGTCAACCCGGGAACGGCCCTGTGGGGCGGGTTCCCCGTGCGGCTGCTGGTTCCTTCGGAGATTACGGAAATCACCCTGCGGCGGGGATAGACGCATGCGCCGGGAGCGGGCTGTCCTTTGGGGATCTTCTTCCCTGCGTTCTCGACGGAGAGCAGGTGTCCGCGCCCCGTGTTCCTTTCCTGAATACAGATACGAAATCCGGGGGAACACGTTCCCCCGGAGAATCCCCGCGGCGCTCAGCGGGGCGTTGCCCCATGCGTGACGTTGCGGATAGAGGCCATGCTATGCCGAGGCGGGTTTTCGGCCTGATTTGCGGTCTCCGATCAGCCGTTTGCCGCTGAGGCGCTCGATATGCAGGCGCAGAATGCAGGTCCTGTCGATGAGGCGTTCGGTGTATTCGCCCGCGTCGCAGGTGGAGTATTTCGCGGCGAGGTGGAGCGCGCAGCGTTTTTTTTCCTCCCTGTCGGTCACTTCCGCCACGCGTCCTGTAACCATGGCGCAGCGGTATTCTATGGAAAACTCTTCGGGCAATACCCGTGTTTCCGCCACGGCGCTGAACTGGGCCGCGGGATGGGAGCGGACGTTGTCCAGCTTGCGGCCTTCCGGAGCGCAATGGAAAATCAGACTCCCGCCGTCGGCGTCCAGCGTGTAGGTCAGGGGCACGCCGTAGGGTTCACCGTCGGGATCGACGGTGGCCAGCACGCCGTACTCCGCCGTGCGCAGAATATCCAGGGCTTCTTCTTCGGAAAGCAGACGATCTTTACGACGCATGGGGCGCATAGGTCACCTCGGTGTCAGGGATGAAGGGGAGTATGAGCGGCGCGTGGCCGCAATAGCGGCAAGGTCAGCGCGGCCAGGCCGGAAACCACGCCCAGGGCGGCGAAACCGATGCCGAAGCCGGCGTATTCGCCGCACAGGCCGAAGAACCAGGGCATGCCTCCGGCCGACGCCAGCGCCGCCGGGGGCATGGTCAGGGAGAACAGCACCGGTTGCCGGCGCAGGGGAAAACAGCCGGATATGGCTTTGAACAGCGAAGGAAAGGCGAAGGCGATGCTCAATGCCTGGATACAGGCGCCGATGAGCGCCGGGGTTTCGTGGCGGATAGCCATCAACCCCAGACCCAAAGCGTGCGCCAGCAGGCACAGGCGCAGCACGGGCACGGGGCGCAGGGCGTCGGCGGCCCATCCGCCGCCGATGACGGCCAGCGGTGTGCCCAGGCGGGACAAGGACAGGATAAAATTGGCATGCTCCGGTGAAAATCCCCCTTCGTTGACCAGGTAGAGCTGGAGAACGCTGAACACGGCGAATTCCCCGCTCATGGTGATAGCCAGCAGCAGCGCGATAACCCAGGCGGCCGGACGGCGGAGGATGGCGGCGCTGCCCTTGAAGGACGGCGGCGCGGCAGGGTGTTCCCCGCCCCGCCCCCAGCGCAGGAAGGCCAGTCCGGTCAGCAGCATGGAGGCGCCCACCAGGGCGAAGACCCCGCGCCAGTCCGTGAACAGCAGCGCCGCCTGGGCCACCAGGGGCACAATAATGAAATTTAGGTTGGGGGCCAGCTCATGGATGCCCACGGCCTTGCCCCAATCCGCGGGTTTGACCAAACTGCCGAGGATGGCCATGCCCGCCGGAAAATACAGGCCCGCCGTCAGTCCGAAGGCAAGAAACAGTCCGCGAGCTTCATTGAGCGTATTCGCCAGCGGCATGCACATCAGACATGCGCCGGACGCGACGAGACACAGGGAGGCCACCCGCGCCGGGCGCACAATGCCTGTCAAAAAGCCGGATGCGGCCTGTGCGGCTGCAAAACCCAGCCCTTGCAGCAACAAAAGGCTGGTGGATTGGGCGTGCCCCACGCCGAGATCCCGTTCCAGGGAAACGAGAAGGGGAGAGAGCGTGCTGCGCGCCGCGTAATTGAGAAAAAACAGCAGCGCCACGAAGGCGGCCCATTTCCAGGCGTCGCGAAACGGCATGGGAAGCGTGTATGTTGGTGTGTGCATAACGCTCCGGTTGTGCCATTTTCGCTTCCGGAAGACCAGCAAAAGCTGGAGACGGCCCGGGGCAATCGCATGAAGCGCATAATTCTTTGAAATAACGAAGAAAATTTGTAGTGGCCGACGTATGCATCGCCAATATTTTCAACAGGGTATCTTCGTTCGTGCGATTGCCCTGGGGGGCAGCCCTAGTACACAGAAACATCTAAAGTTTCTGTGTACTAGCCGCCATGCGAGAGCATGGCGCGGCGGCGTAGTCGCCGTGAATGAGCCGAAAACCGCGTTTTTCGGCGAATGATCTTGACGCAAAATACGAAGTATTTTGTGTTATGTAGTACTAGAGCATTTTCAGGTTGAAATGCGCTCTTGGGGGCTGCTCGCCCCCAAAC
>CASQEL010000016.1 GCA_949427775.1 uncultured Desulfovibrionaceae bacterium | reverse complement strand
TACGGGCCATGCGGCGTCCTTGTTCAGCAGTAGATGCCCAGCAGCACGCCGCAAAAGACCACGACGGCAATGACGCCGTTGAGCGTGAAGAAAGCCATGTTGACGTGGGACAAATCCTCCGGGCTGAGCAAACGGTGTTCCCAGAGCAGAATGGCGGAAATGCCGAACCAGATCGCATACCACCATACGGACAGCCCGGCGCTCCATCCCGCCAGCAGAAAGAACAGCGACGTCACCACATGGGAAAAGGCGGCGATGACCAGGGCTGTGGGAATGCCGAAGTCCGCGGGGACCGAATGCAGACCCTGGCGGCGGTCGAAGTCCGTGTCCTGGCAGGAATAGAAAATGTCGAACGCCGCCACCCAGAAAGTCACAGCCCAGAAAAACAGCACGGGCGTCAGGCCGAAGGAGGGCGTGACGCTGATCCAGCCGGCCAGCGGAGCCAGTCCCAGGGTCGCGCCCAGCCAGAAGTGGCAGAGCCAGGTGAAGCGCTTGAGCAGGCTGTAGGCGGCGGCGAAGGCCAACGCGGGCACGGACAGCAGCAGGCAGAGCGTGTTCAGCCCCGCGCAGGCGGCCACGAAAACGGCGGCCATGAAGGCGCAGAAGGCCCAGGTTTGGGCCGGGGAAATTTCTCCCGTCACCAGGGGGCGGCGGGCGGTACGCGGATTGAGGCGATCGTAGCGCAGATCGGCCACCCGGTTGAAGGCCATGGCGAAGGAGCGCACGGCCACCATGGCGATGGTCAGAAAGATCAGGCTGCGCCAGGGGGGCAGGCCCCGCGCTGCCAGAAAGGCCCCGGCGAAGGCGTAGGGGAGGGCGAAAATCGAGTGCTCGATCTTGATCATGCGGCAGATGGCCGCAAGGGCGCCGAACGGCGTCGTCACGGCGGCGAGAGACGGCATGTTATCCTCCACAGTCGGCGGGATCGCCGTGCAGTTTGTCCAGGGCGTGGGGCAGGGCGGGAAGCACGGCGGCCAGATTTTCCAGCACGGCCTTGCGGCTGCCCGGCAGGTTGATGATCACGGACAGGCCCAGGGTTCCGGCCACGGCGCGGGAGATGGCCGCGTGAGGCGTCGTGCTCAGACCGGCGGCCGTCATGGCCTGCTCGAAGCCGGGAAGGCGGCGCTCCAGCACGGCCAGCGTGGCCTCCGGCGTCACGTCGCGCGGTCCCAGCCCCGTGCCGCCTGTGGTGCAGATCAGATCATAGCCCTGGCCCAGCGCCAGTTCCACGAGCAGCGCCCGCAGAGACGGGGCGTCATCGGGCAGCAGAAAGCCCTGGGCGTGGCACAGGGGCAGACGTTCGCGCACCATGCGCTCGATGGCCGGGCCGCCGGTGTCGTCGCGCTGCCCGGCCGCGCCCTTGTCGGACAGGGTGATCCAGGCCAGGGAGCGCCCCCGCCGCGCGGGAAAGAACGCGCGCGGGCTCCCGTCGTCGTGGTGCGGCGCAAGCGCCGTCAGCAAGGGGCACGGCCAGGCGTGCGGGCCGTCCCGCAGGGGCAGCAGCGCCCGCCCCGTGACCCGGAACAGAGGTCGCCCGTCCGGGGCGTCGCGCAGTTCCGTTCCCGCCCGCAATACGGGCAGCGGGCGTTGCCGCGTGATATGGGCCGCCATGCCCGCCGGCGTTCCGGGGGCCAGGGGCAGCACGCCGCCTTCGGGACAGGCGGCCGTGACGATGGAAATGCCTGCTATGGACATATGTTCCTCCAGACTGATCTTTCTCTTGTAGCCTTATGCCCGACAGGATACAAGGTTCTGTTGACATATGGCCCCTTTTGTCCGCAACCTTTCGCTCTCCGGCCGTCTGTCGTAATTCGCGCCGTTCGGCGGGCATAACAGCGCGTCCGCGTGCGGAAAGCGCGTTTCGCCCGGCGGGAAAGAGCCGGATTTCCCTGTCGAAAAACATGCTTCAAGGAGAACGCATATCGTGACCGCCACAACCAGAAGTCAGGATCAGACCACGCACCTGCGCGCGCTGGGCACGGGACGGCTGGAAGCGCCGCAGGGCGCTCCGGGCGTGCACCTGCTGGAAGCCTTCCCCAACTGCTATCCTGATCGCCCTTACATCATCAGCATCGTCTATCCCGAATTCACCTCGCTGTGCCCGGTGACCGGCCAGCCGGATTTCGGCACCATCGCCGTGGAATACATCCCCGACCGGTTGTGCGTGGAGTCCAAGAGCTTCAAGCTCTACATGTTCGCCTACCGCAATCATCAGTCGTTTATGGAAACCATCACCAACACGGTGCTGGACGACATGCGCGCGCTGCTGGAACCGTGCTGGTGCCGGGTCAAGGGACTCTTCGTGCCGCGCGGAGGCACGCATATTCATGTGTTCGCGGAGTATTTCAAAGAGTTGCCGCCGGAGCGCGCCGCTGCCGTGCGCGAAACCGTGAGCCAGTGGAAAAGCGAGTCCCGTCCTCATCAGGCGTAATCCGCGCCGGGCGGGAGGCGGCCCCCGCCCAAGAGACGGGGGCGTCGGCTTCGCGTTCTCCGGACATTGCCGCGGGAGCCGTGACGCCTTCGGCGGAGGCGGGAGCGGCGTCCCGACGCGAGCCGGGGCGGCCCCCCGAAGATCCCCGGGAGAAACGGACAACGCCGCCCGGAGTCCGGCCGGAATTGCTGCGCGCCACCGCCGTGGTGAGCGGCGCGGCGGGCGTGTCGCGCGTATTGGGTTTTGTGCGGGACATGGCCATGGCCTGGCTGTTGGGCGGCGGCCCGGCGGCGGACGCTCTGGTGGCGGCCCTGCGCCTGCCCTATGTCTTGCGGCGGCTGCTGGGCGAAGGCTCGTTGTCCATGACCTTGACCGCCGCCCTTGTGCGCGGGGGGACCGCCGCCTTGCCGGATGGAGGCCCGGATCTCCCCCGGATGGCCGGTCTGGCTCGCGCCGTGGCCGTCCGGCTGGCGGGGACGCTGGCCGTCGTCGTGTTGGCGGGCGTGTTCTGCGCCCGGCCCCTGATCGGCGTGCTGGCGCCCGGCCTGGAACACGCCGCCGTGGCGGAACAGGCCGCGTTGCTGCTGCGCATCTGCCTGCCGTATGCGTTTTTTGCGGTCATGGCCGCCCTGAGCATGGCTCTGCTGCACAGCGCGCGGCGTTTTCTGCCGCCCGCGCTGGCCCCGGCGTTCTTCAACTGCACGGTGCTTGTCTTCGCCGCTCTGGCGGCCTGCGGTTTCGGACCGCCCGCCGCGCTGCTGGCTTGGGGATTTTTATGCGGCGGTCTGGCGCAGTGGCTGAGCCAGGCCGTCGCCGTCCGCCGGAGCGGCATGTTGCGGCACGCTTTGCCGCCGCCCCCCGGCGCGGCGCGGCGGTGTTTGCGGCGTCTGCCCGGGGGTGTGCTGGGAGCGGCCGCTCCGCAACTGGCCATGCTCTGCGCCATGGCCGCCGCCTCCTGGTTGCCGTCGGGCGGCATGGCTTCCCTCTATTATGCCGAACGGCTGGTGGAAGTGCCTTTGGGCGTGGCCGGAGCCGCGCTGGGCATCGCCGGACTGCCCGCTCTGGCCGGGCTGGCCGCCGAGGGGCGGCACGGGGAGTTCGCGGACGAAGCGTCCGCCGCCCTGCGTTTGTCTCTGCTGGTGATGCTGCCCGCCATGGTCGGACTGACGGCCGTGGCCCGGCCGCTGGTGGAACTGCTGTTCGCCCGTGGAGCCTTCGACGCCCAGGCGGTCGCGGCCACGGCCACGGCGCTGTGCGGTTATGCGCCGGGCTTGCCCGCCTATGGGCTCATCCGTCCCCTGCTGGCGGCCTGCAACGCCCGTCAGCAGATCGGTCTGACATCGGCAAGCGGCGTGGCGGCCGTGGCGTCGACCCTTGCGGCCGCCGCCGTGCTGATCCATAGTCTTCCCGAACGGTATGCCCTGCTGGGGCCGCCCCTGGCGGTGAGCGCCGCCTTGTGGCTTCAGGTCGGGCTGCTCTGGACGGGACTGAACCGGGGGCTGCGGCTCCGGGGGACGCGTCTGCGCCTGCCCCGGACGGCTCTGGCCCGTCAGGCCGCGGGAAGTCTGGCGACGGGCGTCGCGGCGCTGTGGACCGTACATTTGCTGGAGGGCTCCGTTTGGGCCCTGCCCGCCGGGGTGGCGGCGGGCGTGGCGGCGTATGCGGCCGCGCTGTCGGCCCTGGGCGATCCCGATATCCGCGCTCTGTGCGGGCGCGCGGGACGCCATACGACTGGAGAAACGCGAACCTGATGCATATCCTGTATATTTTTCTGCGGCGTTGCCGCCGGCTGTTGTTCCTGTGGGCCGGATTTCTGCTGTTGCTGACGGGCCTGGCCGCCCTGGAACTCCAGGCGGCCCGCGCGGACGGCGAAGAGCACCTGAACGAAGAAGCCCGGCGTATCGCCCGCCGATCCGGCGAAATTCTGGCTCTGCCCGCCTGGCGCATGGACGAGGTGGCGGCCCGCTCCATCGTCATGACGGAGATGGAAGACGAGCGCATTTACGGCATGGCGGTGTATGACCTCCAGGGGCTGCTGGAAGGCCAGCGCCGCGATGAACAGTGGGAATCCGTGCCCTGGGACGATCTGGTCCCCGACGCAATGGCGGAGGGCATATACCCGTTGCAGATGGAAGGCCGTCCGGTGGGAAGCGTGCGGGTGTATCTTTCGCCCCGCCGTCTGGAAGAGCATTTGTCCGCCCTGTGGCGGCGCGAGGCGTTGCGGGTGCTGATTCTGAGCCTTGCGGCCACCGTCATTGCGGCCTGGGTCGCGGTCCGCCGGGTGCGCGAGGCATCGCCCCGCCCCCGCGCGGCGGATGATCCGAATGCCGCCGCGGGGGAGACTCCGGCCGGGATCTCCGACTCCCCCGCAACGGAGCGCGGCGTCCCGCGCGGACGGACGACGTCGCGCAAAAACGTTCAGGCGGCTGTCCCCGAGATCTTGCCGGGACTGGCTGTGGGCGACGCCGTGCGTCGCCTGGGCGGACAGACGGATACGTATATGCTGCTGACGGACTTGTTCCGGCGGCTTTATGCCGGAGCGCCGAAACTCCTGCTCCGGTTGGCGGCGCGGGAGGAACGGGATTCTCTGGCCCGGCTGCTTCCCCCGTTGCGGGAAGCGGCGTCGCGGCTGGGAGCGTCGCGGCTGGAGGCGTCCGCGTCGCGGCTGGAAGACGCCGTGCGCGCGCGGCCGGAGGCTGTGGCCCGTTGCGCGGAAGAGTGCGCGGACGCGCTGGAGGAAACCCTCGCGAGCGCGCGCGAATTACGACAGACGGCCGGGGATTGCGCCGGCGAAAGCCTACTTTGACAACAGGAGGCCGACATGGGATTTTTTTCCTCCATAAAAAAATTGTGGTCCGACAAAAGCGAAACTCCCGCCGCTCCGGAGGCGTCCGCGTCTCCCGCCGCTGAAAAAGCGCGGAGTGAGGATGTCGCGCTGAAGGCCGCGTCGGAATCTGAAACAATACCCGTCTCCGGAGACGTTGCTCCCGATACGGAGCCCGAGCGCGCCGCGCCCGCCGGAGAAACGTCCGTCGCGACGCCGGAGCCCGCTTCGCTTTCCGAACCTGTTCGGGAGCCTGTGGCGGAGGAGACGTCCGCGCCCGCCGAAGACGCCGCGTTGACCAAACCCGGTGCATTGATTGAAGATGCCGCGTCAACTGAAGATGCCGCAATGGAAGAGACGCCCGCGCCCGCTGATGCGGCGCCGACTGAAGAGGCCGCGTCGGAGAAGACGGCGGAATCCGAAGCCCGCGCGGAGAACGCTTCGGAAGTCACGCCGGAGCCGGGGCGCGCCGCCCTCGCGACGAAGCCGCCCGTTGCGGCTTCCGGGAACGAGCGGGGATTCTTTTCCGCCATAAGGAGGCTGTGGTCCGACAAGGGCGACACCTCCTCCACGCCGGAGCCTGTCTCCGATGCGGAGTCCGTTTCCCGGCCTGCCGCGTCGACCGCATCCGGATCTTCCGCCGCCCCGACGGAAGCCGATTCACGGGCCGCGCTTGCGCTGAAGCTGCGCGAAGCCGAGCCCCGTTTGTCCGTGTGGCTGGGCATTGTGCTGGAAGGCGTCGACAGGGCGGGCGACCCGCTCTGGGAACGGTTGCGCTTTCTGCTCGGCTCCCTGGAGGCTCCGGCCGACGAGATCGAGGCGTTTATCGCCGATTTTCGGGGTTGGCTGGAACGCATGGAATACGAGCATGTGGAGGAATTTCGCTCCGAACTTCAGTACCGTCTGGCTCTGGCCCTGGAACTGGAGGACGAGGAGGACGAGCGCAGCCGCCTGTTTCTCAAGCTCAGCGAGGGATTGGCCCGGACGCGGGAACAGTTTTCCCGCCGTCTGGACGCGCTGTTTTCCGCCCACGGCGCGCTGGACGACGCCTTCTGGGAAGAAATGGAAGAGTTGTTCATCATGGCCGACGTCGGCTATGAACCCGCCACCGAGCTGGTGGAACGCCTGCGGGAACGCGCCCGTGTCGCCGGAGTGAAGGAGCCCTCCGCCGTGCGCGCGCTGCTTCAGGCGGAACTGGAAGAGGTCTTCCGCACGCCGCGCCGCATCAGCGCGGTCAATCCTCCGGAAGTGGTGTTGATGATCGGCGTCAACGGCGTGGGCAAGACCACCACCATCGCCAAACTGGCGCACCGTGACCGCATGCAGGGCAAAAAGGTGCTCATCGCCGCGGCCGACACCTTCCGCGCCGCGGCCACCGAACAACTCGGCGTCTGGGCGGCGCGGGTGGGGGCTGATTTCCATGCCAAAAACCACGGCGCCGATCCCGCCGCCGTGGCGTACGAGGCCATGGACCGCGCTGTCGCGGGCGGCTACGACGTGCTGTACGTGGATACGGCCGGACGCCTCCAGACCAAGGTCAATCTTATGGAGGAACTTTCCAAGATCCGGAACGTGCTGGGGAAAAAACATCCCGGAGCGCCGCACCGGAGCATTCTGGTCATCGACGCCACCACGGGGCAGAACGCGCTGTCCCAGACCAAACTTTTCAAGGAAGCCGCCGGGGTGGACGAATTGATCGTCACCAAGCTGGACGGCACGGCCAAGGGCGGCGTGGCCATTGCGGTGGCCATGCAGTTCGAGGTGCCCATCACCTATGTGGGGCTGGGGGAAAAACTGGAGGATCTGCGCCCCTTCAACGGCGCAGACTACGCGGCGGCCCTGCTGGGCGCGCGGAACGCGGCGGAGGAGGAGCGTTGACGAACCGTGGTTTCACAAGGGGCTTCCGTCGCCGGGCGAGAGCCCGGCGCGGGGGTGATGCCGCCGTTGAAAGACACGTCCGCTCCGGTATGCGACAGCGCAAATGCAGTGCGCTTGCGCCTTCGCGGCGGCCGCCTGTCCGCGCGGTCGGCGGAGCATTTTCAACGTAAAAAATGCTCTGGAAAGGCATGATTTTTGCATTTGTTTTAAAGCCGTCAGCTTTCCGGCATCAGAATTCCTGTTTGACGACGGCTTCGGATTTGATGCGATCCAGCAGTTCGGCAAAGGCGGCTTTGACGTGTTCGAGGATATCCCCGGCCACGACGAGAAACAGCAGATCGTCGCCGGGTTTGAGCAGTCCTTCCGCGGCCTCGGCCACGATGGCGAAAATGCCCGGCCGCTGTTCCATTTCCCGGCAGATGGCCCGCATCTTTTCCCGGTCCGGGGTCACGCGCACCGAGGTCACGGCCGCATGATCCCTGCGGGACCAGCCCCGCACCACGCCGTTGTGCACCAGCATCATGCCCACATGATCGCTGAAGCCGGGGCGTTGCTTGAGTTCGCGCAATGTTTTATTGATGTCCATATCGTCTCCTGTTTCAATCCGCAGCCGGCGTTCTTCGCCGACTCCGCAACTGTATTTTTGATGAAGGGATTCCTATGCCGCGTCTAGCCGACCTGCTTGAGCGTCTGCCGAAAAGCAAAGAAACACGCATGAGCGCCGTGGGGCACGTGCTCTGGATTTGCTGGCAGACCGACCTGGATTCCGCCGTAACGCAGACTCTGCAAAATTACGGCGGCATGCTTATCGCGTCGGACCGCAACCAGTCGCTGTGGTTCTTCTTTACCACGGACGTGTTTCTCGCGCTAGCGCGGCTGGCCGTCTGGGCCAAGTTCAATGAACTCAACGTCACCATCGAGCATTTCCCGGCCAAGCTGCGCCTGGGGGTCAAGCGCGAGGCCAGCCTGGAAATAGACATCCTGCTCACCCAGCAGGAGATCATTCCCGGCCAGGGCCTGGAAATCTGGATACATCCCAAGCTGCGCGAAGGCGATTTCAGCATTCCCGGCATCACGTTCGAAAAGAAAAACGCCAAGCAGGGCATGACGCTCATCGCCTGGAGCGGTCTGGATGTGGACGTGCGTCTGCCCTACACGTCCTCGCAGGGCTGGTACGCCATTCTGAAACCCCTGGGCAACCCGCTGGACAAGAATTTTCAGGCGGGCTGGCGCTTCATGTTCGGCGAAATCGAGAAAATCCTGCGCGAAGAAAAGTTCAAGTTTCTCGTGCAGGACAATTTCGTCACGATTTCGGTGGAAAATCTGCGTCTCCTGCGGACCTGGCTGCGGGCCATGCTTTCCCGCTGCGCGGCCATCAAGGAAGAGCAGCACGACAACTACTGGCCCTGCGTCAGCGTGGTCGTGGACCGCAAGAATCTCAATTTCAACTATGAACTGCGGAAAAAGATCTCCCTGTCCTGGGATAATCTCATGCCGGACTTTCCGTACATGAGCTATCGCAACGCCTACCTGCTGGGCGAGGGCTTCGCCATCCAGGACCTCCGCTTCTCCAGCGATCAGAGCAGCATGGACAGCTGGTGCAACGTCATGCTGGACGAGGGCGCGGCGGCTCAGCACGCCATTCCCCTGCTCATGTCCGGGCACCTGATTTCCGGCAACGGCAACGGTTGTTATTTCTGCGGCATGCGCAGCCATGAGACGGCCCACTGCCCGACCCTGGGCATGTCTCCGACATCTTCCGACGTCTGGTGGGATCTGGCGGGGATGAGCCTGGAAAACATCAACGACAGTTTCCGCCTCATCGAGCATACGCTGACGGAAAAGGGCCCGGCCGGATATGCGGAACTGCTCGCCCAAAAAGAGGAACCCGCCGCCCTGCTGCTGCGGGCCATCTTTGAAATCAACGCGCCCGCGCAACTGCGCTCCGTGGGGCGGCGCTGGCTCAACCGGGGCCGCGGCGAGGACAAGAACCTGCCTCTGGAGGAACAGCGCGACGACAGCCCCGTGTGGGAAATGCTGGAAAGCATGTGCAAGGCCACGCCGGAGGAGTTGCCGGGACTGGAAGCGGAGCTTCAGGCCGCGGCCAAGCGCAACACGCGCGATGCGCGTTTCCGGACGCTGCAGGCGTTCATGGCCATCTGCAAGGGCGAGGGAACCAAAGCCTCGATGCTGCTCAAGGAGGCCGCGGCCATGACCTCCGTGCCCGTGCTCCAGGCCTGGAACGAGTTTCTTCAGGCGCGTCTGGCGGAATCGCAGGGGCACTACGGCGAGGCCATCGATCAGTATGCCGCCGTACTGCGGGTCATGCCGCAGTGGCGGGATATGGAGTACCGGCAGATCGTCTGCAAGGTCAAAATGGGCTTTGCGGAGCAGATTCTGGGGCAGGTGCATCGGCTTGTGCAGGACGATCCCTGTTATTTCAACCGCTGTCTTATCGACCCCGAACTGGGCCGCGGACAACTGCTCATCCTGACCTATCTGCATCCCTTCTGGGTCGAGGCCGAAAAGAATGCGGAAGATGAAAAAGCCCGCGTGGAACACCTGACCCATGAAGTGGAGAGCTGGTTCCCCGGCGAGCATCCCGTCGCCCGGCGGCTGGGCAAGGATCTGGCCGAAATTCAGCGTTTGGCGGGCATCAAAAACTATATGGCCTTTCTGCAGGTGGTCAAACGCCTGCCGTTGCTGGAAAAGGAAATCTCCGAGAGCATCCAGCGCGAAGTCGAGGAACTGCGGGAGCGCTACAAGGGCTATCTGGCGGCGCTGCAGGACATCCGCGACGAAGCGTCCTGGTTTCCGTTTCCCAAGGTGCTGCGCGAGTTCAGCCGGGAATTCAACGAATGCGCGGGCATCATCAACTGGGCTTTCGCGTCCAATTTCAGCGAGGTGGAAACCTTCCAGCGCGCGCTCTCGTCCACAAGCACTGTGGACACGCTGCTGCGCAATCTGAAAAAGCGCCTCAAATTCCTGCGCATGGTGCGCGACGCCACGTTGTTCGTGCTGACCATGGGCAAGACGTTTTTCTGGATTGAAATGGCGGGCCTGCTGTTGTGCTTCATCGGCGTGCCGCTGATCATTCTGTACGGGGATCAGATAAGGCTCGGCTGGCTGAAGAGCATGCTGGGCGCGCAGCAGTGGGAGATACAGAAGGTGCTGGTGGGCATCGTCAGCGTCATGGCGCTGGGCATCTCCGCCCTGCGCACCACCATCGTATTCGAGAAAAAACGGGATCGTCTGATCGAGGAGGCGCGCCTGCAGCGTGAACGGCTGCAAAACGCCCGTCTGGAACGCATCAAGAAGCAGCGCGTCGCCGAGGCGGCGGCGCTGGCCCGGGAACGCCGCCTGGAAGAGGAACGCAAGGCCAAGCGGCGCTTTTTGGACGCCAACATGTAGTGAGCGCCATGGATACCGACGCTCTGGTGATTTTTTCCGGAGGGCAGGACTCCACGACCTGTTTGGCATGGGCGTTACAGCGCTTTGAGCGGGTGCGCACGTTGGGGTTCTCCTATGGGCAGCGGCACGACGTGGAGATGTCCTGCCGTGAGACGCTGCGCGCGGCCCTGCGGGAGATCAATCCGCTCTGGGCCCGGCGTCTGGGGGAGGATCAGGTTCTGGACGTCGATCTGTTCCGCCGGTTGGGCGGCACGGCCCTGACCGAGGATATGGAGATCAGGATGACGGAACAGGGGGTGCCCAACACCTTCGTGCCGGGGCGCAATCTGCTGTTCCTCATGCTGGCCGCCATCTGCGCCTGGCGTCAGGGAACGCGGCATCTGGTCATGGGGGTTTGCGAAACGGATTTTTCCGGGTACCCGGACTGCCGCGACGATGCCGTCAAGGCCATGCAGGTGGCCCTGAATATCGGCATGGACGCCCGCATGGTCGTGCATACGCCGCTCATGTGGATCGACAAGGCGGCCACATGGGAGCTGGCCCTGGCCCTGGGGGGCCGTCCTCTGGTGGAATGCATTCTGGAACATACGCATACCTGCTATCTGGGCGATAGAACCGTGCGCCACTCCTGGGGATACGGTTGCGGCCGCTGCCCGGCCTGCCGTTTGCGGGCCGACGGATACGCGGCCTTCGTCGCCGGGAAATCCTGAGCAACTGTCCCTCTCGCTCGTCGCGGCCGCGCGCCTTTCCGGTCGTCGCCGGTCCGAACTCCACGTCACCCGCCGGAAACACGGCGTTTCCGCCTGCCGTCCCTGAAAAGGGCGCGCGGAGCGTTGGTCTTTGTCGTGCGGCGTCGAAGCGGAAGGGGCGGCCATGCCGGGATGCGTTGCAACGGAACAGGCCGGGATTGCGCGTCGATTTCCGGTTTCGCGGTTTGAAACGGCGCAAAAGAGTGAGGAGATCGCGCATGGAAACGAAAAAAAAGCTGACCCGCGCCCAGGGCGTGGAGGCCGCGATAGTGCTTTTCACGCTCAATACCGGACGGGAAGGCATCCTGCGTCTGGCCGCCCGGGCGGACATGTTCCGGGACGTGCCGCCGGAGGCGTTGCCCGCCGTTCGGGATCGGGTTCTGGAAGAATGGCGCGCGTTCGCGCACGCGTCCGTGGTATACGGTCTGATGCACCGCGCGCCCAACATCGTGGTGGCCGAATATCTTCGGGAGACGCGGGCGTTACTGGCGCGGCAGGGGTACGACGCCGCCGGGGCGGAGGCGTTCATCGACGGTCCGTTTGCCGCGTATATGGAGCTTTTGGTGCAGGAGCGTCACAAGGAATGCCCGTCCCTGTTTTTTCGGCGGGTTCTGGATCGGAAAGATGGAGAAATCTTGTCCGGAAGCGTGGCCGTGGTGTCCGGCGTTATGGCCATGCTGCTCTGCGCCGTCATTGACAAGCTTGACGGATACGATATTCAGACAGAATAATAGATACCGGGGTAGTATAGTGTGTGCCGAATGAAATCGGGGTCAGCCCTCAGTAAAACGCCGTTCGCGAAAAGTTGCAGTGTTTCGGCCGGCAAGACGCAAGGCAAACATCGGCCGAAGCTGTAGTGAACCCGCCGCAAGGTCAATGTCGGCCTTGCGGCGGACGGGGTACTGAGGGCCGCCCCTGAGTGCCTTGTGCGCCGGCAAGCTCATGGATTCCCGGTGTCGCGCGACAGCGGCGGAACCGAATCCCTATCCCTCTCTTGATCCGCGTCGTCGCAGGTCTTTTGCGATTCGCCTTCGGGCCGCCTTCGCCGGAGTGTTTCGTGAATTTGTGCTCTGAACATATCGTTGCTTCCGTGAAGCCGCTTTTGCGGCCCGCGGCGCGGACTGAGAAAATGCGTTTCCCTGCCGTCTGTCGGCGTCGTCGCGGGAACCGTCCGGGGACGGACCGGCAAAAGGAGACGGCATGAGCCAGGGCGTAGTGATAGCCTGCCTGATCGTGTTGACGGTTGCCGTTCTTGTATTGGCCGGGCTGCTGGTCCGCGGAGAGCCCGCCCCGCGCCGTTCCCGGCGGAAAGACGCTTCGCCGTGCGGAGATGCGGAAACGCCGCGCGCGGCAGACGTCGCCTTCCGCGCGCGGCGCGCCGGGCCGGAGACGCCTTCGGCGCTTGGAAATTCCGTCCCGTTGACCTGTCTGGTGGCCCGCGACGAGTTGCTGGACAGCGCTTTGATCGCGACCCGCGACGGTCTGTGGGACTGGGACCGCGCCACGGACGCTCTGTATTTCAATCCCCGTTTTCTGGAAATGCTCGGATACCGGCGTGACGCGTTTCCCCATCGCCGGGACGCCTGGACAAGCCTGTTGCACCCCGACGAGCGGGAAGAAGCGCGGCTCTACCGGCGGAAAATTCCGGACTCTCCGGAGAATGGAGGCGCATTCGAGCATATTTTCCGTCTGCGCGCGGCCGACGGTTCCTATCGCTGGTTTTTGGGGCGGATACTGCATGTCTGGCGGGACGCCTCGGGGCGCGCGGCGCGTGTCGTGGGAGCCAATGTGGACATCACGGATCTCAAAAACCTTCGGGATCGTGTGGAACGGGGAAACGCCCGGATGGAAGAGGCGCTGGCGTCCGCCGACAGGGACGGCTGGGAGTGGAATGTTCCGGACGACGCGCCCGGCGAAGGCTCCTGCGTGTTCACCATGCTGGGGCGCGCGGCCGACGGCGTATCCACGGGGTTCGCATCCTGGGCCGGGCATATTCACCCTGAGGACAGGGATCTGGCCGTGGCTTTTCAGACGCGGATCATGGACGCCGCCGACAACGGCGACAGCTCGAAATGCATGTACCGCTTCCGCGTCGCCGACGGAACCTACCGCTGGATGTTGGGGCGCAGCTCGGTCATCCGGCGCGACGCCGCCGGGCGGGCCATGCGCGTCGTGGGCATGCATACGGACATCACCGAACTCAAAACCCTGCATTCCGAACTGGACGTGCGCAACGAACGCCTCAACTACGCCTTCGCCGCCGCGCGCGACGGCCTGTGGGATTGGGATGTGGTCTGGGGCGACGTGTATTGCAGCGCCCGTTATCTGAACATGCTGGGATATACGCCGGGAGATTTCCCTCCCTGCCGGGCGTCGTGGGAAGAGCGCCTGCATCCCGAGGAGCGGGAATCCGTCATCGCCGAGCAGCGGCGTCGCCTGGAGACGCCGGAACTGGGAGATTCTTTCGAGAATACGTACCGTTTCCGCGCGGCCGACGGAACCTACCGCTGGATATTCTCGCGGGCGCTGGTGGTACGGAGGGACGCGGACGGACGGGGGCTGCGGGTGGTGGGGCTGAACACGGACATCACCGAATTGCGCCGCGCCCGGGAGTCGCTGCGTGTTCTGTCGCACACGATCCTCTGACGGGGGCGCACCCCGCCGGAAAACGGGCGGGGTGCGAAGCGTGCCGTCAGCGCGCCATACATTGATCGTTGTCGAAAATCCAGTGCAGGAGGCGCTTGTGTATACGCAGGCGATTTTCCGCCTGGCGCGGCAGCAACGAGGCCTTGCTCTGCAACAGCCCGTTTTCCACAGGAGTGCTGCAGGAGGGCGCTGTGCTGAGGAGAATACGGGCGTTGGGAGCGGCGAGGCGCATCAGATCGTTGCCGAGCATCCGGCATTCGGCGGATTCGTCGTTCGTGCCGCCCGAGCACCCGGCATAGAGGTAGTGGGCGTCCCGGACCGCCTCTTCCCGGCTTTCCACTACGGATACGCGGCGTCCCGCGCTCCGGGCTTCGGCCAGCACATGTTCGTCGGGGCCGGAGCCGTGGGGCACGGCGATGCGCAGTTCGAAGGGGAAGTATTCCGTGGCCTCTATAAGCGAATTGAGCGTGCCGTTGGCGCACCCCAGCCAGGCCACGCGTATGGCGGAGAAATCGTCCGTGTGTTTGTACATGCAGGCCAGATCGGCCAGCACGTTGAGGGGCATGCCGTCCGGGCTGCCCGCATTGATGACCGGTATCTGCGCCAGCTCCCGCGACGCGCGCAGGGGGGCCAGGGGCAGGCCGAAGACAAAGGCGCAGTCGACATAATAGCTGACCAGTTGGCTCATCTGGGTGGGGTAACTGTGGACTTCATCCCGCCAGGAACCGGACCCCAGATAGACCACATGACCGCTCATCTGGCGTATGGCGGCCGTGATGCACAAACGTTCGGGAAAGGATTCCTGCGCGAACAGGAGCACGGCGGTCTTGTCTTCCAGGAAGGTGGAGTGAGCCCGTGCGTCGGGAATGCCCCGTGCCTGCTGCACCAGCAGCCAAACGGCGTCGGCGCCCAGATCCTTGAAAGAAAATACATGCCTCAATGTCATGTGAAATCCTCCGGTAATGCGATGGCTGCGGGCGGACCGCAACGGGAAGTGCGGGAAAAAACTCCCTTCAGACATACCAGAGCGGCAGCGGCCCGTCCAGCCGGAGAAACGGGAGCGGAGGACGTCGCCGATTCCGACGGCAGCGGCCTCTCGCACGCGCGCAGCTGGTCCCGCATCTTTTTGAAGGCCGAAGGCAGCCCCGGCGTTTCACCGGGGAGGGGAACAACACCGCCGATCCCCGGCATGGACACGGGGCGGATTAGAGCAGTTCACGGTTGAAATGCGCTCTTGGGGGCTGCTCGCCCCCAAACCC
>CASQEL010000015.1 GCA_949427775.1 uncultured Desulfovibrionaceae bacterium | reverse complement strand
CGTTCGCCGCTGGCCGAGGCGGGATTGTCCAAGGCGGCCCTGCGCCGGTCGGGCGCGGACAGCGGTCTGGAGCGTCCGGATCAGAGCGCCCGCCCCTGCCTGCTGACCCGGTGGGCATACGGATTGTCTCCGGACGCAACCCTGTTGGGCCGCCTGGCGGCCGTGGAGTCGGATTTGCAGGCATTGGGACTAAAGGATTTTCGTCTGCGTCTGACCCCCGCGCCGCTGTTGCAGACGTTGCCCCTGACGCCGGAACTGCGGGTCGCCGCGCTGGCCACGGCGGAGCGGCACGGCTTTTGCGGAACCGCATTGCTGGAGGAAGCGCGGGTGGGGGGCTTCTTCGACCGTTAGATTGGCCGGAGCGATAAAATGCTGGACGAGCGCACTTTTTTGGGATAACAAGAAACGTTCAGAAAATTTTACGAGAACCATGCCATAAGGAGAGCCGTCATGGCGCATAAGAAGATTGAGCGCAAAAAGGAACTGGATCGCCGCCGCCAACGTCGCGCCGAGCGCCTCAAGGAGCGCATTCGCGAAGCCAAGGCCGCCAAAGCCCGGTAAGCGCCGCATTTTTTGCAGCACTGCACTGCACATGCGCGCCCGAAACATCTTCGGGGGCGCATGTCGTTTTTTGTCGGCCCGGACGGAAGGTGATTGCGCAACGTTCCGCGCGTCGCCCCGGCATCCGTCCCCGGCGCCGATCGGAGCGCGATGCTGTCCGTCGAAAGCGCGCCCGTCGCGCGTCGGCGGCCCCTGCGCACCGCCGATCCGGTTTCCCTGTTTCGGGTGCGGGGGAACCCTTGCCATTCCGGCGGGAATGCTTATCTGCCCCTGAAAGCATTTTTTAAGGATGTTGTCATGCCTATTTACGAATACGAATGTTCGAAGTGTCATCACATTTTTGAGGAATGGGTCAAAACTTCGGAGGCCCGCGACGCCTGCGCCTGCCCCGAATGCGGGGCTCCCGCCGAGCATATCATTTCCAATACGGCGTTCGTGCTCAAGGGCGGCGGTTGGTATGTGACCGACTACGGCTACCGCAAGGGTGTTTCGGAAAACGGCGACGGCGCGTCCTCCGCATCTTCCGACAAGAAAGCCGAGGCTCCGGCCAAAGCCGACGCGCCCGCTTCAGAGAAGGCGTCCGCCCCGGCTCCCGCTTCCAAACCCGCCGAAAAAACGTCCGCCCCCGCCGCAGCTTCGGCATAGCCGGATGCGCCCGCGCATTTTTCTTTCGGGGCAGCCCCCGCGCCGCCCGCCGGGGGCTGCCGTGTTTCGGACTCTCGGAGCGAGGCCGTCCCCGGCTTCCCGGAGCGTGTCCGACCGAACACGGATTCGGGGCGCGCTCCGCCTGTGCCGACGCCCGATGTTCCCCGGCGCGGCATGACAACCCCGGTTTGAAAGCCACGGTTCCGCCCGACGCCGCCGTCGTCCCGGAAAACGCGGCGGAATGCCCATATCCGGTGTTGCTTTTTAGAGTAATACTCTATAGTTTTTCAAAAACATTGCGGGAACGCCGCGCGGGCGCGTTTTTTCGTCGGCGGTCGGGGCGGACACCCGCGCTCCGGACGCCTTCCGCGCGTGGGCGTCCCCTATGGAATTTCTTGAAACCACACGGGGCTGTGTCGCGGCGTTTCCCGTCCCGGTCCGCGGTCGGCTCCGTCCGTTCATGGCCCCGCGCCGACGCCCGCGACGGGACCGGCCGACGCGGGGGGACGGCGGCGCGCCCCGACGGACGCCGGGAGCAACGCGACGCCGCGCGTCGCGCCGCAGCATAACCAAGGAGCCCGCATGATCGATCGTTATACCCGTCCCGCCATGGGGCGCATCTGGACGCTGGAAAACCGTTACAACGCCTGGCTCAAGGTGGAGTTGGCCGTCTGTGAGGCCTGGCATGAGCTGGGGCGCATCCCGACCGAGGCCATGGAGGTCATTCGCGCCAGGGCCGGATTCGATGTGGAGCGGGTTCTCGAGATAGAGGAAACCACCCGCCATGACGTCATCGCCTTTCTGACCTCGGTGGAGGAGCATGTGGGGCCGGAGGCCCGGTTCATCCATCTGGGCTGCACGTCGTCGGACATCGTGGACACGGCCAATGCCCTGCTGCTGGTGGAGGCGGGCGGTATGGTGATCCGGGGCATCGAGCGTCTGCTGTCCAGTCTGGACACGCTGGCCCATGCCTGGAAGGGAACGCTGTGCATCGGCCGCACTCACGGCATCCATGCCGAACCCACCAGCTTCGGCCTCAAGATGGCCGGGCATTACGCCGAGTTCCGCCGCCATCTGGGGCGGGTCAGGGACGCGGTGGAAAACGTGCGCGTGGGCAAGCTGTCCGGCGCGGTGGGCACGTACGCCTTTCTGTCGCCGGAAGTGGAAGCCCTGACCATGCGGCATCTGGGGTTGGAGGCGGACACCCATTCCACCCAGATTATCCAGCGCGACAGGTACGCCCAATTCTTCACGGCGCTGGCCATCATGGCCGGAGGGGTGGAGCGCCTGTGCGTGGAACTGCGCCACCTCCAGCGCACGGAAGTTTCGGAGGTCGAAGAGGGCTTCCGCAAGGGCCAGAAAGGCTCCTCCGCCATGCCCCACAAAAAGAATCCCATTTCGGCCGAAAACATGACCGGCCTGTCGCGCCTCATCCGCAGCAACGCCGTGGCGGCTCTGGAAAATCAGGCCCTGTGGCACGAACGGGACATCAGCCATTCTTCCGTGGAACGGGTGATCATGCCGGATTCCACCATCCTGGCCGACTACGTGCTGCACCGGCTGGCCAACCTGCTGGACGGACTGGTGGTCAAGCCCGAGCGCATGCGTAAAAATATGGATCATTCCCTGGGGCTGTATTATTCCCAGCGCGTGCTGACCACGCTGATCGGCACGGGCATGCCGCGTCAGGCCGCCTATGAGATGGTGCAGCGTTGCGCCATGCGCAGTTGGGAGACGCAGCAACCCTTCCCCGACGTGGTGCGCGCCGATTCCGAGATCGCCGCGCGCCTGGAACCCTCGGTTTTGGACAGCCTGTTCGACGCGGGCTACTACCTGCAACACGAAGACGCCATTTTCCGGCGTGTTTTCGGCATATAGCGGCGACGCCGCGCCTCTTGAGGATATTTTCATGCTGGAACTGAAAAAACGACTGGCCCGTCTGCTGGTGGAGAAATCCTATCGCGAGGGAGATTTCACCCTCTCTTCCGGCCGCAAGAGCGATTACTACTTTGATTGCCGGGTCACGGCCCTGCATCCGGAGGGGGCGTGGCTCATCGGCACGCTGTTCAATATGCTGCTGGCCCAAACCCCCATCAAGGGCGTGGGCGGCATGACGCTGGGGGCTGATCCCCTGGTTTCCGCCACTACAGTCATCTCGCACGAAATGGGGCGGCCTCTGGCCGGGCTGCTGGTGCGCAAGGAGGCCAAGGGGCACGGCACCAGCCAGTTTGTGGAGGGCCTGGGCAACTTTGAGCCCGGCGATCCCGTCGCCATGGTGGAGGACGTGGTCACTACCGGCGGTTCCCTGCTCAAGGCCTGCACCCGTGTGCAGGACGCCGGGCTGCGCATCGTTACGGTGTGCGCCATTCTCGATCGGGAAGAGGGCGGCCGCGCCATATTGAAAGACGCCGGGTTTGATCTGCGGGCGCTGTTTACCCGCCGGGAATTGGTGGAATTGGCCGGACAGTGATGCCGGGGCGCGTATGATCCCACGGCGAAGCGCCCGCGGCCGCGGGCGCTGAAAACGCCGTGTTTGCCGGACCCGAACGGTTTTGCCGCCGTCGGATCCCGTTCGGCGGGGCTTCATGCTCCGCCGAAGGTATTCTTTGCAGGAGCCGTCGCGGGGGCGGGAACCCCCGTCCCCCCTATGAGAGAACCGTACATGCATGTTGCCGCATCTTCCGCCCGCATTGCCGCCCTTGTCGGCATTCTGTGCTTCTGGAACCCGGGCGCGCCCGCGCGGGCGGACGGCTGGAAGGCCGCCGTCCATGCCGCGGGCGTGTCTTCAAATCTCGTGGCTGTGGACAAGGGACGCCAGCTCTTCCACCTGTATGAAAAAAAGAGCCCTCTGAAACTCAAGTATTCCTACCCCTGCACCACGGGGCAGGTACCCGGCGACAAACAGGTGATCAACGACCTGCGCACCCCCGAGGGCATCTATTTTGTGGAATACAAGATCGCCGGCGGCCTGGACTTCAAGGAATACGGAGGCATCGCCTACACCTTGAATTATCCGAACCCCGTGGACAAACTGCGCGGCAAAACCGGGCACGGCATCTGGATTCACAGCAAGGGCTTCGGCATCGTGCCCCGGGACACGCGCGGCTGCGTGGCCATCGGCTTGCAGGAGATCGATCAGGTGGGGCCGTTGTTGAAACCGGGCACGCCCGTGGTGCTGGCCGAAAGCGTTCCCACGGAGCAGATTCCGGCGCCGGATTCCGGCACCGCCCGCCATCTGCGGACGCGCATGGAGCAATGGACCCGTGCCTGGGCCACCCGTTCCCCCAAGTTTTTTGAATTTTACGACGCCGATGCCTATACCAGGGCCATGCCGGAATCCTTCGCGGCGTTCCGGGCCAACAAGGAACGCCTGTTCCGCATGCTGGGCTGGATCAATATTTTCAACCGCGAGGTTCATGTGCTTGAGGGGCCGGGCTACTGGGTCACCTGGTCGGAGCAGTTCTACCGCGCCTCCAACCTGTCCACCGAGGGCATCCGGCGTTTGTACTGGCAGCAGGGCAAAGACAAAAAATTCCGCATCGTGGGCATGGAGTGGACGCCCCGCGATCTGGGCATGCACGCCGATTACCTCAAGGGCAAGCTGGTGGCCGCAACGGAAACGTTCTCCGGCGACGCGGCGTCGGAAGCGCCGATCGCCCCGCGCCTGGATATGCCGGAGACGCCGGAAGGCGTGTCCGAGACGGCGGTCGGCGAGAAAGCGCCGCCGGAGCCGGGCAAGGCCGTGGCTGCCGCGCCGACCCCCGCGCCGGAAGCGCCCGCCGCGCGCCGGGCTCCGGCCGACGTCGGGGAGAGCGCCCCGGCGGCTCCGTCTCCCGCGCCCCTTCCGGAACCGGCGGCGCCGGTGACCGCGACGCCCGCGATGCCGCCCGCGCCGACCGGGAATCCTGTGGCCGAGGCTCCCGCTCCGCTGGTGCTCGACGCCGCGGACGTGCACGGGCTGCGCGAGGCCATGACCCGCTGGACCGAGGCCTGGCGGAACCGTTCCGGCGAGTTTTTCACCTTCTATGATCAGGCGCGTTACGGAAAGGTTCGGGGCGCGGGCGGAAACGACAGTTTCCGGGCGCTCAGAGCGGATATGCAACGGCGTTTCCGGGCGTCGCCCTGGATTCAGATCTTCAACCGCGAAATCGTCGTGGAGCCGGACACCGCTTTTGCCGTGACCTGGTGTCGGCAGTTGGTGCGCGTGCCGGGGCAACCTCCGGCCCAGGGCGTCCGGCGCTTGTACTGGCAACGGGGCGAGGACGGCCGATTCCGCATCGTGGGCGCGCGCTGGGAACCCGGCGACCTGGGCATGCAGGCCGACTATCTGGAGGCCGTGACCACCCAGGTGGGCGGCATGCTTGAACAATGGCGCGCCGCCTGGGAGGCCGGAGATCTGGATCGCTACATGGCCTTTTATCTGCCCAACGCCCGTCAGCAGGGCAGAAACGGCGTGAAGGACATCCGACGGCAGAAGGAACGGGTGTGGGGCAGGGCCGCGCCGCAGTCGGTACGGATTTCCGGTCTGCGTATCCAGGCGGACCCCAAGGGCATCCGGGCGGACATGATGCAGGTGTACCGGGACAGCAACGGCAGGGGAGACAAGGGCACCAAGACCTTGCTTCTTCAGCCCGCGGACGGTTCCTGGCGCATTTTGTCCGAAGACTGGTCCGCCGCTTCCGCTTCCGTCGCGTCGCCCGTGCCGCCCACTCCGGCTGTGCGGGTCGAAGCGCCCGCCGCGCACCGTGCGGCGGCGACGCTGGCTCCTTCGGGCCGTGAGAGCAGCGGTTACCAGCGCAATGTGCGGGAGGGGCGATGAGCGGCGGCAAAAAACTCAGCCTGTTGATTTTGCGAGACAACGGCGTGGCCTGGCGGTGCAGAATGCCCGTCCGGCTGCTGACGATCCTGCTGGTGCTGGCGCTGCTGCTGCCCCCGCTGGCCGGGGTGGGCGGTTGGCTGGCCTGGACGTTGTGGCGGGAAAACCGTGTTCTGAGCGCTGATGCGGCCCGGCTTGAAAAAGAATGGATGACCGCCCGCGCCACGGCCGAACGGTTGTCCAATGTGGAGATTCTGCTGCAACGGGCCGACGCGGGCGAGGCCGGAGCCGTTCTGCAGAATCTGGCCCGTCGGACGGCCCGAGCCGTGCCCGCCGCCGGACCGCCGGACGAAACAGCGTCGGCGCCCACGCCCACGACGCAGGAAGGGCCGGGCCATGAAGAGTTCCCTGTGGTGGATACCAGGCTTGTGGTTGTGGATAACGCGGGCGCGCGCCTGATGGGCAACCGCAAGTTGCGCGTCGCCCTGGATTTGCGCAATCCTGATCCCAAGCGTGCGGTGGCAGGGAGCATCCGGGTTTTCCTGATCACCGCCGACGGTCAAACCTCGCCCCTTGAGGTTGCGAAGGAATCCGGCGATTTCCGCATCAGCCGTTTCAAACGGGCGGTGCTGTTGCTTTCGCTGCCTCCCGGCGCGACCGACATCACCAATGCCATGATTGTTCTTGAAGTGCTGGAAGAGGGCGACAAACTGGCGTACCGGAATATTTTCCCCGTGCAGCGTTGACGTTTTTTCTTTTGCCGCGGGCCCGCGACGGGCATAACGCCGGAAGCGATCCGAAGTCCGCTGTCGTTTTTCGGATAAGGAAGCATGTTCCGCGCTCCGCGCCGCGCCCTGTCCGTCTCTTGCGGCCGGGGGGCTTTCGCCGTACACTCGCCGGGCAATCGGAGGACGCCCGTCTCCGGTTGGGCCGTCGGGATACGTCCCGGCCGCTTTCCGGCGGTTCTGTCCGCCGTCCCGCATACCGCGGATGCACGCGCCGGGCGTGCGCCCGTGGCGGGCATCTTCCCTCCATAGCCCGGAGTATCCCGACATTCGCCATCGACAAAGAGGACTGTATGGATATCAAGGTCAATTTCAGCGGTCGCGCCGTCAAATATACCGAAGAAGAAATCGCCGTGGTCGTGGAAGCCATGCGCAATGCCGATCCTCTGACCCAGGGCCGGTATCTCCAGGCTTTTCAGGACAAGTTCGCGGACTACCAGGGCGTGGCGCGGGGCGCCTGTTTCGCGACCATGAACGGCGTCTCCGCTCTGGAGATGTCCGCCCAGCTCTGCCGCTTCAAGCCGGGAGACGAGGTCGTGCTGCCCTCGCACACCTTTACGGCCTCGGCCTACCCCTACGCCAAAAAGGGCGCCCGCATTCTCTGGGCGGACGTGGACCCGCGCACCCGTGTGATCACGGCCGAAAGCATCGAAAAAGTCCTCACACCCCGGACCCGCGCCGTGGTCGTGGTGCATCTCTACGGTTACGTGGCCGACATGCCCGCGATCATGGAACTGGCCCGCAAGCGGGAGCTGCTGGTCATAGAGGACGCGGCCCAGTCCATCGGCGCGGAAGTGGACGGCAAAAAATCCGGTTCTTTCGGGGATATGGCCATCTTTTCCTTCCACTCCCACAAAAATCTGACCACCCTGGGCGAGGGCGGCATGCTCTACGTGCGGGACCCCGAGGCCGCGGCCGTGGTGCCCGCGTTGCGTCACAACGGGCACTGCGCCTATGACTTCGAGCGCCCGGATTATTGGAAACCCGCCATGGGCAATGTGGATATGCCCATGTTGGGCGGCGACATGCTCTGGCCCAACAACTATTGTCTGGGCGAAGTGGAGTGCGCGCTGGGGGCGAAGATGCTGGACCGCATCGACGCCATCAACGCCGAAAAACGGGCGCGCGCGTTGCTTTTCATCGACGCGCTGGGGGATTTCCCGGAACTGGAGTTCCACCGCGTGCCCACGCCCCGGCACAATTACCACCTGCTGGCGGCGCGCATGACCGCCGGACCGGACAAGCGCGACGCCTTCATGCGCGCCATGTTTCACGAAAAGGGCGTCAGGTGCGTGGTGCAGTACATTCCGCTGGACCGGTATGATTTCTACAAGCGCATCGGCCGGGACGACGCGCATTGTCCCAACGCGGACGCGTTCTTCGACAGCATGATTTCCTTCCCCTTCCAGCACTGGCTGAGCGACGAGGAGCTTCACTACATGCTGAACGCCACCAAAGACGTGTTGCGTTCGCTGAGGTAACAGCATGGGCGCCAGACGCTGCATCGTCATTCCGGCCATCAAGAAGAACGCCGTCATTCCCGATCAACTGGTCAAGCGGATGGCCGGGGTGACGCTCATCGAACGGGCGCTTCAGACGGCGCGGGGGGTCATGTCGGGCGAACATATCGTCGTGGTGACCGACAGCCAGGAAATCACGCTGATTTGCGAGCGCGCCGGGGTGGGCTGCCGCTATAATCCCGATCTGCGCTTCACCAGCCTGAACATCGTGCGCGAGCTGCGCGGCGTGCTGGAAGAGCTGGCTCGGGACTACGATGACCTGATCATCTACCGCGCCGGTTGCCCCCTGCTGACCTGGGTGGACATCGACGACGCATGGCGATGCTTCAACGCGGCCGACGCCGACGGTCTGGTGACGGTCAAGAGCGTGCGCCAGCGGGTCTGGGGTCGGTGCGGGGATACTCTGGACAGCCTGTTGGGCGGCGAGGACCAGACGCCCGTCTACGTGGAGAGCAAAGCCCTGATCATTCTCCGGAGCGCCGCGCTGGCCGAAATCGGACCGCAGCGGATCATCCCCTATTTTCTGAACGATCGGGCCATCGAGATCAACAGCTACCAGGACTGGTGGATCTGCGAGCATCTGCTCCGGCGGCGGCATGTGGTCTTTGTGGTGGTGGGGTATCCGGCCATCGGCATGGGGCACATCTACCGGGCGCTGATGCTGGCCCACGAGATCACCGAGCACAGGATCACGTTCTTCTGCACACGGGAAAGTGAACTGGCCGTGTCCAGCATCGCCGCGCGCGATTACCGCACCGTGGTGCAGCAGGGGCCGGATCTGGCCGCCGAGGTGCTGACCCTGGAACCGGATCTGGTGGTCAACGACATCCTCAATACCGGCGCGGCCTACATGCGCGCCCTGCGCGCCGCCGGCGTGCGCACGGTCAACTTTGAAGACGAAGGCGAGGGCGCTCCGCTGGCCGATCTGGTGATCAACGCTCTGTACGAGCAGCGCGTGGACGATCCGCGTTTCTGCTACGGCCCGCGTTTCTTCTGTCTGCGGGACGAGTTTGCCGGAGCGCGGCGCAATGATTTCCGGCCCGAGGCGCGCACCGTGCTGATCACCTTCGGCGGCACGGACGTGGACGACTTCACCCGGCGCACCCTGGACTGCATCGAGCCCGTGTGCCGGGAGCGGGGCATCCGCATCCGGGTGGTGGCCGGGCCGGGCTACGCGCACAAGGAGGCCATGGAAGCCCATGTGGCGGCGCTCGGCTCGTCTCTGGTGGAGTTCACGTATGCCACCAACGTCATGTCCCGCATGATGGAGGGCGCGGATCTGGCCGTCTGCTCGGCCGGTCGCACGGTGTACGAGCTGGCGCATATGCGCGTGCCCGCCATCGTGGTGGCCCACCACGAGCGCGAGGCGCGCCACACGTTCGCCAGAGCGCACAACGGTTTCGCCTATCTGGGCATCATGGACGCCATTTCGGACGACAGGTTGCGGTCCGCGTTTCTGGAACTGCTGGAACCCGAAGCGCGCCGCCGCCTGTTTGACCGTCAGAACGGCTTTACCTTTGCCCGCAACAAGGCGCAGGTCATCAAGCGCATGCTGGCCCTGCTGGAAGGAGAAGGAGTCTGATGAAAACCGTCGCGTTGGTGCAGGCCCGGATGGGCTCCAGCCGTCTGCCCATGAAATCCCTGATTTGTCTGCGGGGCCTGCCGCTGATCGATTGGGTGGTCCGCCGCGTCTCCCGGGCGGAACTGGTGGATCAGGTGGTGGTGGCCGTGCCGGACACGCCGCTGGATCAGGTTCTGGCCGAACATCTGACGCGGCAGGGCGTCGCCTGTTTCCGGGGCGCGGAAGACGACGTGCTGGCGCGTTTCTGCGCGGCGGGCCGGGCCTTCGGCGCGGATCAGGTGGTCCGGGTCTGCGCGGACAACCCGCTGATCTGGGGTGGAGCCGTCGACGCCCTGCTGCGTTTTTATCGCCGGGGGAACTGCGACTACGCCTACAACCACATTCCCCGGAACAACCTCTGGCCCGACGGCCTGGGGGCCGAAACCCTGTCCTTCTCCCTGCTGGAAGAGCTGGACCGCCGCGCCGTGGAGCCCGCCCACCGCGAGCATTGCCTGTCGTACATCTGGGATCATGCCGCCGCTTTCCGTATCGGCACCTTCGATCCCGAGGACCCGGCGTTGCGCCGTCCCGAGCTCAAGCTGGACATCGACACCCGCGAGGATTACCGCCGCCTGGCGTTGTTGCCCATCCGCCCGGACATGACCCCGCGGGAGTTGATCGCCGCGGCGGATCAGGCAGCTCCGGCTGTCTCCGGGGACGCGCGATGAATCCGCGTTCGCCCGACACGTTGTACGGGATCATCGGCCATCCCCTGGGACACAGTCTCAGCCCCCTGCTGCACAATTGGGGCTTCGAGCTTCTGAACCTGGACGGCGTGTATCTGGCCTGGCCGTTGGAACCGGAAAAGCTGCCGGATTTTCTCACCGCCGCGCGCACGCTGCCTATCCGGGGCGTCAGCGTGACCATTCCCCACAAGCAGGCCGTGCTGCCCCTGTTGGATCGCGTCTCCGGGCGCGCCCGCAAAGTGGGGGCCGTCAATACCCTGTATTGGGACGGGAAAGACCTGTGCGGCGAGAACACCGATGTGCCTGGTTTCCTCGCGCCGCTGCGGGGCCGGACGTTTGCCGAAGCCCTGGTGCTGGGGGCCGGAGGCGCGGCCCGCGCCGTGCTGGCCGGTCTGGCGGAACTGGGCGTGCCGCGCGTGCGCCTGACCAACCGTACCGCCGCGCGTGCGCGGGAACTGGCCGCCGAATTCGGCGCGGAGGCCATCCCCTGGGAGGAGCGCGCCGCCGAAGGGGCCGATCTGGTGATCAACGCCGGTCCTTTGGGCATGCGGGGCGAACACGAGGGAGAAACCCCGCTGACGCGGGAGAGATTCTCCGGCCGGGGGCTGGCCTACGATCTGGTGTACAATCCGTTGCGGACACGCTTTCTGGCCGAAGCCGAAGCCGCCGGATGGGAAACCCGGGACGGCCTGAGCATGTTTGTGGAGCAGGGACGCGCCCAGTTCCGCCTCTGGACGGGCCGCGAGCTGCCCGCCGACGGGGCGCGGGAAGTGCTGCGCGCGGCTCTGGGGGTGTAGCCGGTGTTCCCCGGTACCTGTCGCTTTTGTTCTTTTCTTTCTTAATATACTGCTATAACAAGTAGTATTCCGAATGACGGGGCAACACTTCCGGGTGTTGCCCCGTCATTCGTCGCGGCCGGAAAACATATGTTCCTTATGTTGCCATAGGTCTTTTCTTTTCTGTCATAGATGTTCGTAAATGCTATAATACCTTAATATATAAAAATAAAAAGCAAACATTTCGCATCGATGCCGTGTCCTGCTCCCGGCCTGGAGGCATGCGTCCTCCAACTGAAAGGGTTTCATGGTGCGGAATGTCGCCTTTTTGCTTTGTTATCTGAGCCATATGTTCGTAATGTACATAACATAGTGTAATAAAATACTATATTATGTACATTCCGCACGCATGGCGTACCGGAGCGGCGGCAGGGATGAAGGAACATCTGTCGCTTTTGTTTATAATAGCGTTAATATACTGATATATAATATACTATTTATAACATTCCCCTGTTCTTCGGTGCGGTGGGAGTGCCTCGGATGGGCGACGATCTCTGCATATTCCGGTGTCGCGTGGAGAAGCGACAGTCTGTTCTTTTTGTTTGTAAATAGTATATCTATCTAAAATATCATTGTTTATTTTTATCATGCGGTATATGCTGTACGCAGGGGCAGCCCTCAGCACCCCGTCCGCTGCAACGACGCTTTTTTCCGTCCCGCGGCGTTGCACAAGGCAATCGGATGAACAGCATAACTATTTGAAATAACAAAAACTGTTAGTTGTTTATACATGAATAATCAATATTTTCAATAAATTATCTTCATTCGCACGATTACCCCGCGGCGCTGCAAGGCAACCCTTGACCTTGCGGTATGTTCATTGCAGCTTCGGCCAATACTTGCCTTGCGCCCTGCCGGGCGAAAAAATTCGACGTTTCGCGGACGGAGTGTTCCCGGCAGGCGTTATGGAACGCCGTCCTCCGGAGGGAGATCATGGAGCAGTACATACTGGCATTGGATCAGGGCACCACCAGTTCGCGGGCCATCTTGTTCGACGCGCGGGGCGTGCTGGTGGAGGTGGCGCAACAGGAATTCACCCAGTTGTACCCGCAGCCGGGGTGGGTGGAGCACAGACCGGATGAAATTTTCGACACCCAGGCCCGCGTGGCGGCCCGTTGTCTGCGACAGGCCGGGGTTTCCGCCGCTGAAGTGGCCGCCGTGGGCATCACCAACCAGCGCGAAACCACCATCGTCTGGGACGCGGCCTCCGGCGCGCCGGTATGCAACGCCATCGTCTGGCAGGATCGGCGCACCGCGCCCCTGTGCGACGCCCTGCGCGCCGAGGGATGGGAGCCGCTGATCAAAGACCGCACCGGACTGTTGGCCGACCCCTATTTTTCCGGCCCCAAGATCCGCTGGATTCTGGACAACGTGCCCGGCGCGCGGGAGCGGGCAGAGGCCGGGGAACTGCGGTTCGGCACCGTGGACACCTGGCTGATCTGGAATTTCACCAGGGGCAGAGTGCATGTGACCGATCCCTCCAACGCGGCCCGCACCCTGCTGTTCAACATCCATACCTGTGATTGGGACGACCAGTTGCCGGCCCTGATGGACATTCCGCCCTCCATGCTGCCGGAAATCGTGGCCTCCTCCCAGGTGTCCGGGTATATGGACGCGGGATTTCTGGGGCATCGCGTGCCCATCGCGGGCATGGCCGGGGACCAGCAGGCCGCCACCTTCGGCAACGGTTGTCTTGTGCCGGGCATGGTCAAGAACACCTATGGAACGGGCTGTTTTCTGCTGATGCATACCGGCGATCGTCCCTGCCGCAGCGCCGGCAACCTGTTGACCACCATCGGCTGGCAGGGACCGTCCGGGACGGCCTATGCCCTGGAAGGCAGTGTGTTTGTCGCCGGGGCCGTGGTGCAATGGCTGCGCGACGGCTTGGGCATCATCGGTTCCGCCGACGAGGTGGAAGCGCTGGCGGCCTCCGTGCCGGACAGCGGCGGGGTCTACCTGGTGCCCGCCTTCACCGGACTGGGCGCGCCCCATTGGGACCCGTACGCGCGGGGCACGCTGGTAGGGCTGACGCGCGGAACCACCAGAGCCCATATCGCGCGGGCGGCTCTGGAGGCCATTGCGTTTCAGACCATGGATATCATGGAATGCATGGAAATCGACGCGGGTATGTCCCTGCACGCCCTGCGGGTGGACGGCGGGGCCAGCGCCAACAACATGTTGATGCAGTTTCAGGCGGATCTGCTGGGCGTGCCGGTGGAACGCCCCGTGGTCACGGAAACCACGGCCCTGGGCGCGGCCGGTCTGGCCGGTCTTGCTGTGGGATTCTGGGAAAACGATGCCGAGCTGGCGGCACGCTGGCAACTGGATCGGCGCTTTGAGCCGGGCGTGGATTCCGGCCGCCGGGAAGAAGCCCGGCACCAGTGGCGGCGCGCCGTGGAGCGGGCGCGGCATTGGGTGGAAGCCTAGTACCCAGAAACATCTAAAGTTTCTGTGTACTAGCCGCCATGCGAGAGCATGGCGCGGCGGCATAGTCGCCGTGAATGAGCCGAAAACCGCGTTTTTCGGCGAATGCTCTTGACGCAAAATACGAAGTATTTTGTGTTATGCTGTATTAGGGTCAGCCCTCAGTAATCCGCCTGCCGCAAAGCCCCTTTTTCCGTCCCGAGGCGTTGCACGGCCGCCAATGACCTTGCGGCAGGTTCACTGCGGCTTCGGCCGATGTGTGCCGCGCGCCTTGCAGGCTGAAAAAATTCGGCTTTTCACGGACGGCGTTTTAATGAGGGCTGACCCTAATCTCTCGCGCAGTCCCTTTTGCTTCCCGGCGGCGTCCGGCCTGTTGTGTTTCGGTCGCGACCGGAGCGGGCGCTAAAATCCGACTGTCCTGTGAATATCCGGGCAAGGACGGCCATTGCACGGGAAAGACCATACATGTTCGAGCGGCCGGACAGACTGCGAGAATCGCCCGTCGGTCTATATGTGCGCAAGGCCGGAACGCCGCTCAGTGCTCCGGCGCGGCAATGATGCGAGCGTCGGCTTCCCCGGCGCTCTTTTTTGTGCATGTCACCTTTGTCGCTTTTGTTTCTTTTATTGCTATCATAGCTGAATAACGCCGGAAATTTTGTCATTTCTGTTCGTAATCTATTCGAGAGTCTCAGGGGCAATCCTCATTGCTCCGCCGACTGCCGGAGCGGGCGACCGCCGCGAGGGCATACGCGCATTATATGTGCGCTGTTCCCTGCCGGAGACGGCGTATCTTTCAGCTGCGACTTTGTAAAAAGTCACAGCGAATCTGTTCCGGGATCAATCTTATTAGAGCATTCTCGAATGAAACTCTCCGGTTTCATTCAATCTCGCTGCCGTCATTTCGCGGGAAAAGCGTGGTTTTCCCGCTCATTCGGCGCGGGCGTGCGCTCACGCGCCCGCCAGAGCATTTACGCAATTTCATTGCGAAAAATGCTCTAAAAGCGCCGTAAATCTCTCCCTTCAGGGGAGGATACAAGGCGCTCCTTAACTGGAATTTTCGTATTTCCGCCTTTGGTGTGTCAACAGGCGACACGGCGGCAGGGCATGCCGTGTCAGCCTGTGGAGAAACAGCGAAACTTGGGCGAGAAGAGGTGGTTGATTTGTACCCGTAAAATTCCCCACGTGGGAATGAATGTTTGCGGTGAAAACCGGGTATTGTTCGTCCGGGCAGTCTCATGGAAGCAGGAACCCGCTCAGGGATGCAATCACAAGATTGCCTCCACCGGGAATCTCCGGCCTTCAGGCCGGGGTCATTTCCACAGTCATTTTCCGGAAGCATCCGCCTGCTTCAGAAGCAGACGAA